>NZ_JAIWOI010000218.1 GCF_020217005.1 Rheinheimera sp.
TCAACCCAGAAACGGTGAGTTTGCAGGTTAGGCAGGAAACGGCGCTTAGTTGCGTTGTTGGCGTGTGAACGACGGTTACCTACCATCGGACCCTTACCAGTGATTTGGCACACTCTAGACATGTCAATGTTTCTCCAAAATTACTTCAGCTCGAGCTTCGTTCATCCTTCTGGCCAAGAAGAATGCCCCGGATTTCTGAAAGGGCGCAATTTATACACGAAAGCCTGATCAAATTCAAGCAAATCTGTACGGTTCAGGCGATCGTTTGCACATCCAAACTTCAGACCTTTATAGCCAGCCGCGTTCGGCAAAGGAAATAACCTCTGCATCACCTACCACAAAATGATCCAGCAACTTAATGTCGACAAGAGACATGGCTTGAGTCAGGCGTTCCGTTATAACCCGATCGGCACGGCTCGGCTCTGCAACTCCGGATGGATGATTGTGAGCCAAAATAACGGCGGCGGCATTATGCGCTAAAGCACTCTGAACTACAATACGCGGATACACAGGAGAGGCATCAATAGTGCCGAAAAATAACGGTTCAGCGCAAATTAGCCGGTGTTGACTGTCTAAATACAACAACATAAAAACTTCTCGTTTTTGCGCCGCCAAACTTTGTTGCAGATACCGCTTCACCAAAGCAGGTTCGGTAAAGACAGTGTCGCGTTGCATACTTTGCACCAGGTAGCGCCTGCTTAGCTCCATAACCGCTTGTAATTGCACATATTTTGCCGGTCCCAAACCATGGCCTTTGCAAAAGTCAGCCTGACTGGCCGCCAATAAAGGCCTTAGCCCACCAAACTGATGCAATAAAGTACGGGATAATTCCACCGCATCCATACCAGCCACACCAGTGCGTAAAAAAATAGCCAATAATTCGCCGTCCGATAAATGCTCAGCACCGTAAGCCAGCAGTTTTTCTCTGGGCCTTTCACCTTCAGGCCAGCTTTTGATACTCATCTTCGCCTCCTTGAGTTTTTGTTTTCCTTCATCTTTCCGTGTTATCTTAACGCCAACTTAACCCCTTTTTGCTGCGACAGACATGGCACTATTACTGGCAGGAAAACGCATTTTATTAGGCATTAGCGGCGGTATTGCCGCTTACAAAAGTGCCGACTTAATCCGCCGTTTAAAAGAACGTGGCGCTGAAGTGCGGGTCGTTCAAACCGACGCCGCACGTGAATTTATTACGCCTTTAACGTTGCAGGCTTTATCTGGCCATCCTGTCGCCAACAGCCTGCTCGACCCCGCTGCTGAAGCGGCTATGGGCCATATAGAGCTCGCTAAATGGGCCGATTTACTGCTGATAGCCCCAGCTTCGGCTGATTTAATTGCCCGCTTAGCTCATGGCATGGCCAACGATTTATTAAGCACTTGTGTGCTGGCGACCGATGCACCTGTGGCCGTGGCACCTGCAATGAATCAGCAGATGTATAAAAATATAGCCACCAAAAACAATATAGATACATTAAAGACACGTAATTTTTACATTTGGGGTCCTGCAGCAGGCGAACAAGCCTGTGGTGATGTTGGGATGGGCCGGATGTTAGAGCCTTTGCAGCTGGTAGATTTAGTCCTTGAGCACTTTGCGCCGCGAGTTCAGCCTTTAGCTGGCGTATCGCTGGTGATTACCGCTGGCCCGACCCGCGAGCCTATTGATCCTGTGCGTTATATCTCCAATCACAGCTCTGGAAAAATGGGCTTTGCCCTAGCTGAAGCCGCTGTGCGCTTAGGGGCGGACGTGACTTTAATTGCCGGACCTGTGCAGCTGGCAACACCAGCAGGCGTAAAACGTATTGATGTGGTCACAGCCGCAGAGATGTATCAAGTCGCATTAGAGCAGGCAGTCAACGCAAGCATCTTTATCGGCTGCGCCGCTGTAGCAGATTATAAAGTGGCTCAGGTAGCGACTCAGAAGCTGAAAAAGACCAACGATGACAGCACCAGCCTGACCTTAGTGAAAAACCCCGACATTATTGCTGCTGTAGCTGCATTAACGTCACAGAGACCTTTTACCGTAGGCTTTGCCGCTGAAACTCAGGATGTGGCCAATTATGCCCGGCAGAAACTGGCAAAGAAAAAACTGGATCTGATTTGCGCTAACGACGTATCTGTTTCTGGCCAGGGCTTTAATAGCGACCAAAATGCCCTCAGCGTGTTTTGGGCCGAAGGCGAACAGCAGTTTGGCTTACAAACCAAATCAGAGCTGGCGCAGCAACTTCTTTTATTGATTAACGAGCGTTATCTGCATGAAAAAAGCCATTGATTTAAAAATTCTCGACCCACGTATCGGCACTGAATTTCCATTACCTGCTTATGCCACACCAGGCAGCGCAGGTTTAGACTTAAGGGCTTGTCTGGATGCAGAACTACAACTGGCACCGGGCCAAACCACGCTGATCCCAACAGGTTTGGCTATTCATATTGGTGACGCTAATTTGTGCGCCACTATATTGCCACGCTCTGGTTTAGGTCATAAAAACGGCATAGTATTGGGTAACTTGGTAGGTTTAATCGACTCGGATTATCAGGGCCAGTTAATGGTGTCTATGTGGAACCGTTCGCAGGAACACTTCACTATCCAGCCAGGCGACCGTATCGCTCAGCTGGTGTTTATGCCTGTGGTACAGGCAGAATTTAACATAGTTTCAGATTTTGACGCTTCAGACCGAGGCGAAGGTGGATTTGGTCACTCTGGCCGTCAGTAATTAGTGACAAGGATATCCATGGCAACGACAAAACGTCCCAACCGCAAAGAAGATATTTTGCAGGCGCTGGCCGCTATGCTGCAAAGCCATGCGGGCCAGCGCATTACCACGGCCGCTTTGGCAGCTCAGGTGGGTGTATCCGAAGCGGCTTTGTACCGGCACTTCCCTAGCAAAGCCCGGATGTTTGAGGGCTTGATCGACTTTATTGAAGACACCTTGTTGTCGCGCATTAATGCGATAGTGCAGGAGCACAAACAAACCGAACAGCGCATAGAACTCATTATGCAGCTGTTGCTGATTTTCGCCGAACGTAACCCCGGCATCTGCCGCATTCTGACTGGTGATGCCTTACAGGGCGAACAGGAACGTTTGCAGGAACGCATCAGCGCCTTGTATGAAAAGCTGGAGACTCAGTTAAAACAATGCCTACGCGAACGTAAATTACGTGAAGGCAAAAGTTTTAGCGTGGATGAAGGTGATTTAGCCAACCTGTTGCTGGGCATTTGTGAAGGCAAAATGCAACAGTTTGTCCGTTCAGGTTTTGCCCGCTTGCCAACAGCTCAGTGGCCTAACCAATGGGCTTTGCTGCAGAAAACTTTGTTTGCGGTTTAAGCCAGAGATAAAAAAACCGGTCAGCTGACCGTTTTTTTTATTGTGTAAATTCGCTTAGTTAAACTTCTGCCATATGGCAGCAACCCAAACTAAGGCGACAAAGACAAGTGCCGAAGTTACCGCAGCTGAGCCCATATCTTTAGCCCGGCCTGATAATTCATGTCGCTCTAAACTGACACGGTCGGTTAAGGCTTCAATGGCTGAGTTTAATAACTCAACAATAATCACCAGTAACCAAACCCCCATCAAAATAGCAAAGTGACCAAAATCAGCAGCTAAATACCAGGCAAAAGGAATAGCAGCTAAAGTAAGGCCAGCTTCCTGACGAAAAGCGGCTTCGTTCACCCAGGCTGCAGTAAAACCTTTACGGCTACAATCCGCAGCTTTAATAATACGCCCAAAACCTGTGCCGTTTGGCTTGCTCATAGCTTGTCCTTATTATACCCGTCGTACTTGAAGCTGCAGCTTTGTTGACTACGCCCTCTCGCCCCAGTCACATAGGTTAACTATGCTCCTGGGGTCTCGCTGACTTGTCGCCTCCCTGCAACTCCAATTACTTGGGTCTAAAACATGGTTAAAACCTTAGCTCACACCATATTGGGCACGGTAAGCAGACACAGCTTCTAAATACTGGGCCAGCTCTGGTTTGCCTTGCAGGTAGTGGATTAAGTCGTTTAAACAAATGATAGACACCACTTGAGTGCCAAAGTCGCGTTCAACTTCCTGAATAGCTGAAAGTTCGCCCTGGCCTTTTTCCTGACGGTCCAGTGCAATCAGTACGCCACTTAAACTGGCACCTTGTGCCTGGATCAGCTGCATCGATTCACGAATTGCAGTACCGGCCGTGATCACATCATCCACCAGCATCACTTTGCCCTGTAAAGGCGACCCTACTAAGTTGCCACCTTCGCCATGGGTTTTGGCTTCTTTGCGGTTAAAGCAATAAGGCACATCTTTACCATACTGATCAAACAAAGCCACAGCTGTCGTCGTTGCTATAGGAATGCCTTTGTAGGCAGGGCCAAACAACAGGTCAAACTCAACACCAGCATCTTCTAAAGCAGCGGCATAAAACCGGCCTAAACGGGCTAAATCGCCGCCTGTATTAAATAAACCTGCGTTAAAAAAATACGGGCTGGTACGGCCGGATTTCAGTGTAAAACTGCCAAACTTCAGGACCTGACGCGACAAGGCAAATTCAATAAAGTCTATTTGAAACTGTTTCATAACTTAGTGTGACCTCAAAACCTTAAGTAAAACTTAAGCTAAAACGCGTTTTTGTTCGTCGATAATTTCACGGATGGCGTGTTTGCCTAATTCCATCATCTGCTGCATTTCTTCAAAGCTAAATGGCGCTTCTTCAGCCGTGCCCTGAATTTCAATGATTTTGCCTGTTTCAGTCATGACGATGTTCATATCGGTTTCAGCGTTTGAATCTTCGGCGTAGTCTAAATCGGCCACAGCAGTGCCTTTATAAACACCCACAGAAACTGCAGCCACCATAAAATTCAATGGGTTGGTTTTAATCATGCCTTTAGCGCGCATAAAATTCAGCGCATCCACTAAAGCCACACAAGCACCGGTAATAGAGGCAGTGCGGGTGCCACCATCGGCCTGGATCACGTCACAGTCGATCGTAATAGTGTTTTCACCCAACAGCTTTAAATCTACAGCAGTACGCAAAGCGCGGCCAATCAGGCGCTGAATCTCCATAGTACGGCCGCCTTGCTTGCCTTTGGCAGCTTCACGCTCGTTACGGGTATGAGTGGCGCGTGGCAACATGCCATATTCAGCTGTGATCCAGCCTTTGCCCTGGCCTTTCATAAAACGTGGCACACCTTCAATCACGCTGGCAGTACAAATAACTTTGGTGTTACCAAACTCAACCAATACTGAACCTTCAGCATGAGCCGTAAATTGACGGGTGAAAGTAATAGGACGAATTTGACTCGCTGTTCTGCCGCTAGGACGCATGGTGAAGCCTCAACCTGATATTAAAAGTGCTTCATTATAGGGATTTCACCCTTGCAGTGCCATCTATACGCTAAGTAAATGCGGCAAGGCGTTTTTTGCATCAAAGCTGTGACAGGATCTGATCGCACATTTCATCGCAGAGCGCAGGTAACGCAGCTGTGGCTACAAGTGCGACGGGCAGATTAGACGAATCATGCCTGAACTGGGTATACTCGCTAAAATTAAGTTTTTTCAGGACACAGTTATGATCCACAGTATGACCGCTTATGCCCGCCACGAAATTCGTGCCAGCTGGGGCAATGCCGTTTGGGAAATCCGCTCCGTTAACCAACGTTATCTGGAAAGCTATTTCCGCCTGCCAGAACAGTTTCGTTGCTTAGAAGGTTTATTACGCGACAAACTGCGGCAGAAACTGCACCGCGGCAAACTGGAAATCAACCTGAAATACAGCGCTTCAAACACTGCTGGCGAGTTAAAAATTAACGAAGCTTTGGCCAAACAATTGATGCAAAGCGCAAGTGCTCTGGCCGAGCAAAGCGGCAAGGCCCAGTTAAACGTGGTCGATATTCTGCGCTGGCCTGGTGTGATGGAAACTCAGGAAGAAGACATCGACAGCTTACAAGCCGAACTGATGGCAGCCTTTGACGCCGCCTTAGTCGACTTCGTTGCAGGCCGTGGCCGTGAAGGTGTCGCCATAGAGCAAATGATCCGCGACCGTCTGGATCAAATCTCTACTCATGTCAGCACCTTACGCACGCATTTACCACAAGCCCTGCAATGGCAACGCGACAAAATGTTGAATCGCCTGCAGGAAGTAAAAGCCGAACTGGACCAAAACCGCCTCGAGCAGGAAATGGCCTTTTTAGCCCAGAAATCTGACGTGGCAGAAGAGCTGGACCGTTTAGACGCTCATATCAAAGAAACCCGCCACAGCCTGAAACAAGGCGGAGCCATAGGCCGCCGCCTCGATTTTATGATGCAGGAATTCAACCGCGAAGCGAACACCTTATCCTCGAAAGCCATCTCAACCGAGATCACTAATACAGCGGTGGAGCTGAAGGTTTTGATTGAGCAAATGAGAGAGCAAATTCAGAATATTGAATAATGCAACATGCAACCAACAAAAAGCCGCTATAAAAAGCGGCTTCCCAATTCAGAATTAACACCCAAAGCTACTTACAAAGCCCCCTAGGCAACAACCCCGCCGCTATATAAGCATCATCAATCAGTTGCATCTGATCTATGGCGTCGCGGCCACCTGTCAGCGGTTTGGTTTCGCCTTTGATGCAGCTCAGAGTGTGTTCAAGCTGGTGGTCGTAGGTGGTATCGCCTTTGATTTGATACTCATGGGTTTCGCCGTCTTTGGTGAGGCACAATTTATGGCCCTGATGCGGCGCGACCAGGTTCAAGACTTCCAGTTGAGCTTTGTCGCCCTCGAGATACAAAGATGCATCGTGATGACGGCTTAAATGTTCGCTCATGGCACAGCCAACATAACACAAAGGGCCGTTCGGGAACTGCAGGCGAAGCTCGAAGCTGCTATCGAGCTGAGGTTTAGGGCAAATGGCCTCGGCCCATAAAATCTCTGAAGTGCTGCCAAATAAAGTGCGTAACCAGTGCAGTGGATAACAGCCTAGATCCATTAAAGCGCCGCCCCCTAAAGGCACGTTGTGGCGCAACGAACCCGGTGTTTCGGCAATACGTACTGAAAAATTGCTGCGCACTGTGTGGATAGTGCCAAGCTCACCGCTCTTTAATAGCCGCTCTACTTCGGCAAACACCGGATGAAAGCGGTAGTGATACCCTTCAATCAGTAAACGGCCACTGGCATCTGCAGCCGCCACCATAGCTTTGGCTTCTGCAGCGTCCATGGCAAAAGGCTTTTCGCACAACACATGCTTGCCTTGTTGCAAAGCTTTAATGGACCACTCTGCATGCATAGAAGGCGGTAAAGCGTTGTAAATCAGGTCGATATCATCACGAGTGACTAGCGCTTCATAACTGCCTAATGCCAGTTCTATATCAAACTGCTTAGCAAAAACCTGAGCTTTTTCCAAAGTGGATGCAGCCACCGCAGCTATCACTGCATCTGAGCGCTTGGCAGCGGGCTGAATAATAGCCTTGTCGGCAATGCGTGCTGCACCTAATAAACCTATACGGATCATAGCTATTCCTTTTATTTAGCCCTTTGCCTTATGCTCTTGGCCCACTAGCTTAAAGTGGTAATTGCACCAGCAACTTGTAGCTTTGGCCTGCTTTAATAGTGCGTACCGCTAACTCTTTCTGCTCAACACCATCCAGCCAGAGTGTTGGCGCTTTAACAGCTGCAACCCGCTCAAAACGGATATGGAAGTCAGCACCACGGAAACGGCGTAACACAGAGGCTTTGTTCCAGCTGGCCGGCAGTTGCGGCGCTATGGTTAAACCTTGTTGGTCGCCCTTCACACCAAACAAACCTTCGACTAAACAACGATACACCCAATGCACAGTGCCTGTATTAAATAACTGGCTGGAGCGGCCTGCAGTGCGCGGTAAAGTCTGGTAAGCACCACGGTAATAATTTGGAATAAATACCGGCAACTGACCCCGTTGCAGCTGATCCTGTGGATCGTCCGACGGTAGCATTTGTTTTAATACCTGATAGGCTTTGTCGGCTTCGTTCACCTGATACAAAGCGAACAGATAAAAAGCCGCAGCGTGGTTATAGACAGAGCCGTTTTCTGCCGAACCCGGATATTTCTGGGTCACACGGCCCACGTCTTCACGCATAGCTGTATACGCAGGCGCCAGCATTTGCGGACCATAAGGCGTATGCAATTGCTGCTCTACAGCTTTTAACAGCTGCTGCTGTTGTTCGCTATTGGCGGCACCACTTAATAAAGCCCAGCTTTGTGGGTTCAGGTAAATGCGGCCTTCGATGTCTTTGCTGATACCAAACACCAGGTTATCGTCTGTGATACCACGGCCATACCAGTTGCCATCCCATAAATACTGATTCACTGCGGCGTTAAAAGCGGCGGCTTGTTCTTCGTATAAAGCCACATGCTCAGTACGGCCTGCATCACGGCAAATTTGCGCCCACACTTTCAGCGCATAAGCTGCAGCTAAGCTCAACCAACCCGACACGCCTTTGCCTTTGTAACCCACCATATTCATTGGGTCACACCAGTCGCCCTGCTCAATGTAACTTAAGCAACGTTCGTCTTTTTTCAGCCATAACCAGCCCATAGCGCGATGAATATGCTCAGCCACAGTATGCTGTTCGGTAGAATCTTTGAAGGCGACTTTTTCGTTTAACAGCGCATAGTCGTTGGTTTCTGCCAGATAAGCGCTGATACACACAGGTAACCAGACGCATTGATCGGTATGAGGCACCTGGTTGATGTATTTCAGTTCGGCGTCTTTGTGCAGCAAAATACCATCCGGCATTTCGCCCGACAGATGTTGCTGCGACAGCGCTGTTAAAAAGGCTTTGCGGGCTATTGCAGGGGCCAGATAGCTCATGCCCATATTATCCTGCAAATAATTACGGGTTTGTGGATCTGTGGTTAAGCGGTTGACGTCGCCGTGGTAATACACCTGACGCGCCAGCCAGTGGTTCACATAGTTATTCAGCTCCTGATCCGGCGTGTCGATTTCTAAGCAAGGCACAGCTTGCGCAACATAAGCGGCATAGTCTTGCTGAATTTGAGCAAAACTTTCTGGCGTACCAAACACTTGCTGACGAATTTGCGCAACTTCGGCTTTGTCATAAGCCGGACCAAACACAAAACGGTACTGCTCTGCCTGACCTGAAGCTAAAGACAGTCTGTATTGCATCACACAAGCCGGGGTTTCGTAGTCTGAATCACCACAGGCTAAAAACGGCTGTTGTATAGCTGAAGGTGCATGCAAACCGCCCTGGCCTTCAAATGCTTGCTGGTTTACTTCCCAGAAATCCGGCTCACGCTCGGCCAATAAGAAGGTTTTGTCTTTTAAGAATTTGTTTTTAAAGTAATCAGGGTACTTTTGATAAGGCGTCACTGACGAGCAGATAATAGCTTTTAAAGCTGCATCATAACGGCCAGACTGGTTCATCCAGGACATATAACCAACCGGGAAATACGGATATAAACTTAAAGCCCGGTTCTGATTTGAATCGTTGCGAACCGTCAGTTGCCATAACTCCAGCGGTTGCTCTGGCGTTAGGGTTAACAGCCATTCCACTGTTAAACCACAGTCCAGCGTTAACTGCCAGCGGATATCCGACTGGCCTGCGGAAAACACAAAGTTCTTTGCTTCTTTGCGTACCGGCTCGTAAGGCACAGACCAGATTTCACCGCTGTTTTCATCTTTGATATACACAAATCGGCCCGGATGATGCGCGTAATACGGCTGCTCCGGCTGCATAAACGTCTTGGCTTCTAAGTTAGGTGCATGAGCGTATTTGGCAGGTTCTGGCTGCATAAACTGCGCTGTGGCATAACCACGGCAGTTTTGCTGGATCATCATCACCTTATTCCATAAAAAGCCCGCAGCCTGCGGCATCGCAGTGGCGCTGTACAATTCATAACGCTGGCCGTTTTCTGTGGCTTGCATCAACTTCTTCATCATTACTCCGACACTCCGACTACTGCTGCCCCTTGGTTTAAAGGCTGCGAAGGTGCTGTTTTGCGCTGATCCAGTTCCTGTTGAATGGTCAGCAATTGTTTTTCATCTAAATG
>NZ_JAIWOI010000219.1 GCF_020217005.1 Rheinheimera sp.
GTAAAAGCGCATAACAAAAGCGGCCAGTAAAGCCACTAAGCCTGGGATCACAGACACCATCAGTAAAATGCCCATTTGTGAGCCCGCACTTTGTTCGGCATTAGCCACATAACCTATCAGTGCCAATAACCAGCCAATCACTGCTGAGGCGATAGCACCACCGAGTTTTTGTGAAAAGGTCGCAGCGGAAAAAGTCATGGCTGTGGCACGGCGGCCAGTGCGCCATTCGTTGTAATCTGCAGTGTCGGCGTACATAGAAAAAGCCAAAGGCGATTTAGGCCCCAATACAAAACCTATAGCCAGATTGATGGCAAAAATTAAACCCACCTGATCGGCTGGTACAAAAAACAGGCTGATCGAAAACAAGCCGGCCAGGCTCATCAGCAGCATCATCAGCGGCTTTTTATCCATAAACTTAGTCATTAAAGGTGTAGAGGCTGCACCTAAAGCCAAAGCAAACATATAAGAAGATAAAAACTCGCCAACCAGCTCAGGCCGCATTACATAGTATTTAAAGTAGTAAGTACCACTGCTGGCGCGCATGGTGATCGTAATCATAATGATCAGCGCCAAACTAAACAGCACCAGCCAGGGCTTGTTGTTTTTTAAATCCTTTAAATCCTGCAGCACAGCGCTGTTGTTTTCGCTGACGGGTTGAATACGTTCTTTGGTGCTGGCAAAAGTGAATAAAAACAGCAAAGCGGCCGCTATACCAAAGACGCCCATGGTCAGCTGCCAGCCCAGAATTTCATCGCCCTGGCCTAAAATCACCACCAGCTTAGGGGTTAAATAAGTCACCAGAATACCGCCGGTAAAACCGCCGATAAAACGGAAGCTGACCAAAGTGGTTCTGTCCTGACTGTTACGGGTCATCACACCAGATAAAGCGGAGTAAGGAATATTAATGGCGGTGTAGGTCAGCATCAGCAAGCTGTAGGTGCAATAGGCCCACACCAGTTTGCCACCTGGTCCTAAGTCTGGCGTGCTATAGGTTAATACACCAGCACCAGCTAAAGGCAAAGCCAGCCAAAGCAAATAAGGTCTGAATTTACCCATCCGGGTTTTTGTTCTGTCTGCTATCGCGCCCATCATAGGGTCGGTAAAAGCGTCGATGATTTTGGTGATCAGCATCATGGTGCCAGCGGCTGCCGCTGAAATACCAAATACATCAGTGTAAAAAATTAATAAAAAGGCGGAGATATTGGCCCAATAGAAGTTAAAGCCCATATCACCCACGCCATAGCCGAGTTTTTCACTCAGCTTGAGCCTGTCTTGAGGTACCGCAGTTTCTGTTGTCACTTTGTCACCCTGTCATTGTTCTGTTTTGATTATTTGAATTGTTCAGCCATGTGGCAGCTTGCAATGGCTGGTTGATGTTCAGTTGTTATAGCTTTTGTTCTGTTTTCACCAGCACCTGGAGCATCAGTTCCTGGACACTTTGACTAATATCCAGACACAACACGTCAACTTCCTGCTCAACCGATTCCATAGTGGCCAACTGGCTTTGCAGCATAGACACCGGCATAAAATGGTTTTGTCGCTGCGCCAGTCGTTCAGCCAACAACTCTGCGCTGCCTTGTAAATAAACAAACTGCGGATTGGCTGCAGCCTGGCGGATTCGCTCCCTATGTTTGCGGATTAAACCCGAATAACTCAGCACGGCAGACTGTTGTTTGGCGGCGCATTCTTGTAAAGCTG
The DNA here is from genome assembly GCF_020217005.1 of Rheinheimera sp. Classification (GTDB taxonomy): domain Bacteria; phylum Pseudomonadota; class Gammaproteobacteria; order Enterobacterales; family Alteromonadaceae; genus Pararheinheimera. The sequence continues at coordinate 1,699 of NZ_JAIWOI010000219.1, forward strand.
TACATAAAAGTCCCACCCACTGATCGCGCATTTCGCTGGTAATAGGAGTGCCTGACGCCATCATTTGTTTGGCTTCAGGGCTATGAAAGTCATCCCCTTCGAGATAACGCCAACCCAGTTGCTCCGCCAGGCGAAAAGCCAGCGTCGATTTACCGCTTCCCGCCACCCCCATAATGATCAGACTTTGGCTTTTTACTGTATTACTTGCCTGCTTCTGAGCTGTTAGATCCTGTTGCATCAGATACGATCACACCTGCCATAAAAATGTGGCCTCAGCTTAATTCAGATAAAATGATAGCGCAACCATTTTGACTCAAACTGAGCTTTCAGTTATTGTTTTTTAAAAATAAAGAGAATGCTGCAATGAACAAAAAACCTAACCTGAAAGATGTGGCAAAAGTTGCTGGTGTCAGTGCGATCACTGTGTCCCGGGTATTAAGTAATCCTGACAAAGTCTCAGAAAAACTGCGGGCCAAAGTTGAACAGGCTGTGCATGAAATTGGTTATATCCGTAACCATGCGGCCAGTGCTTTAGCATCCCGTCGCTCCGGTGTGATAGCGGTTATCATTCCATCATTATCTAACATAGTTTTTAATGATGTATTGCAGGGTATTTATAGCGCTGTGAAACAACATCATTTGCAGGTGGTATTAGGGGATTGCCATTATTCGCCGCTGGAAGAAGAAAAACTGATTGCCACGTTACTCAGTCAGTCGCCTGAAGGTTTTATTCTGACAGGCACAGATCAAACAGACTACGCCCGCAAGCTGTTGAAGCAATCCGGTATTCCTATAGTGCAGTTGATGGAACTCAGCGACTGCCCTATTGATATGAATATAGGCTTTTCGCACTTTAATGCAGGTGTGGATATTACCAACCACCTACTGCAAAAAGGTTATCGTAAACTGGGCTTTTTAGGCGCCCGCATGGATACCCGTACTCAGCAACGTTTAGCTGGCTTTAAAAAAGCCATAGCGGACTTTAAGCAGCCTTGTCAGAGTTATGTGGTCACCACCACTCAGTCTTCTTCGATACGTTTAGGTGGCCAGTTATTACAAGCGGTGATGGCAGAATCTCAAGGCCAGTGTGACGCTGTGTTCTGCTGTAACGACGATTTGGCGTTGGGGGCTTTGTTTGAAACCAAAAGAATGAATCTGAAGGTGCCTTCTGACATTGCCATTTGTGGTTTTAACGATTTAGAAGCTTCGGCTTTAGTAGAGCCAGCTATTACCAGCGTGGCGTCACCCCGTTTTGAAATGGGCCAGCAAGCAGTTGAATTGCTGATGACAGCCTCAGGAGAGGATAAAACCCATAAGCCACCAATTGATATCGGCTATCGCATAGTAGAACGAGCTTCGACTTAGTTTCCCCTGACCCGAATTAGTTTGCCCGCATGACTTTGGAGATAGTTTCAGACATATTTTTCACGCCTCATGTGTTTATGCAGATAAAAAAGTACCAGCCGAAGCTGGTACTGACACCCTCAATTACCGGGAGGACCAGACCTCGCACAAGCCTGGGAGACAAGGGTAAAGCTTAATCTTCGCTTCGTTGTTGAAGTAGTAACTTTGTTAATCGGTCACAGATCCAAAAATCCATTTGAATCAAAGAGGGGCGCCCCTTAAGGTCGCCCCTACTGCATCAATTATTCGAAAGCTACGTTAAAACGCACACCAAAGGTACGAGGTGCTTGCCACATGAAGTTAGGAACAGCGTCACCGTGAGTACGGCCTTGATCGCTCTTAATATCACGGTCAGTCACGTTGTTGACGAATGCTTCTGCAGACCAGCTACCTTCTGAAGGTTCAAAAGTAAGACTTAAATCCACTTTGGTGTAGGCATCCTGACGGTCGATATCAGCAGCGAAAGGCAGGTTTTTAAAACCAGCAGGTCTGTCACCACGGTTGGCCGGATCAAACCATACTTCACTGGTGTAACCGACACGAACTCTTGGTTTCAACGTAGCACCGCCTTCCAGACCGACAAAATGTTCGTAGTTCACAGAAGCAGAAAACTCTGGCGCCATTACTAAATGGTTGCCACTGAAATCCAGCAGGTTAGGCAAAGCAGGGTTACCTGCTGATGGGTTAAAAGCTAAACCATCACGGCCATATTTAGAATCAGTGGTCAGGAACTCGTCGTAAGTTGCATCCAGAATAGAAACTGAGCCACTTAACTCACCATTATCAATCACTAACCAGCGGCCTTCTAATTCCAGACCATTGATCGTAGCTTTACCTGCGTTGGTTTTACGCAGTAGGTCAGCGCCTGTGTTGGTGACTACGTTGCTGGTGACCTGTAAGTCGGTGTACTCAGTGCTGAACAGCGCAGCAAAAACTTGCAAAGTACCGTCCAGGAATAAACCTTTCATACCCAGTTCGATACTGGTGTTTTCCTCAGGCGCTACATAAGCAGCTGTGCCCGCAGCTTCGTTATTGTTTGCAGCAATAATGGCTTCCAGATCTTTTTGCGTAAATGGACCTGTACCAGTGTATTTATTACCATCCTGGATAGTGCCGGACTTAAAGCCTGTAGCGTAGGAGCTGTAGAACATCACGTCATCTGTCATGTCCCATTCCAGACGCGCCATACCTGTGGTTTTGCTCCATTCAGGGCTGGTGTCGTTGTAGGTATCTACCCAACATTGGCCAGGTTGCACCAGGTTTTTATTTGGGCCAAGACCGTTCAGGATGCCATCCGGATCCATGTAACCAACATGATCCTGATTTGGATCCATCACTTCAGTACGTTTTACATCAGGACACATGATGTTACGGCCACCTTTATCCCAACGTTTATCGTTGGTGTAACGTAAGCCGGCACTCAAGCGCCAGTCGTCTGTCAGTTTGTAGGTGGATTGAGCATAAATACTGTTGGACTCTAAACCACGGTCCGGCTGACGGTAAGTAGACCATAAGTTTTTGTTTGGTGTTGTGCCACCTTCGTAGTCGACATCAGGGTGCACTATGTCAAAAATAGTGCTGTTGTTCTCTTTGAAGTAGAAGTAACCCACCATCCACTGCAAACGTTCAGCATCATCGTTTTTGAACTGTAATTCGTGTTGTGTTGCTTCGTGATCACACTCTACACAACCACCCCATTCGTACTTGGTCAGGCTCCAGGTTCTGTCCCAGACTGAAACACGGGAGGTGTCAGTGTAGCCACCTATGTAAGCCAGTTGCTGACCTGAATCGAAGTTGTAGTTTATTCTGGTGCGGAAGCTATCGCTGCTGGCATCATTAAAACCAGGTTCTTGCACATAAGAGCTACGATCGGATCCACCACTGATGGTTGGGATATTACCAGTGCCATTGTCGGTAAAGTTTTCGTAGGAGAAGGTTAAATCAAACTTGTCAGACGGCTGGTAAAAAGCGCTGAAACGCGCAGCGGCCAGATCGGTTGAACCGTATTTTTCACCCATGGCTGAACCTGGCAGGAAATCAACTACGCCTTCAGATTGGTCCATAGCAGCAGCAACACGTACGGCTAAAGTGTCACTTAATGGAATATTGACCATGGCGCGGGTGGCACGACGGTCATAGTTACCTAAAGTGATTTCAGCGTTGGCATCAAAACCATCGAGACGGGCTTTAGCAGTGTGTAAGTTCACTACACCACCTGTAGCGTTACGGCCAAATAAAGTGCCTTGCGGGCCACGTAAAATCTCTGCGCCTTCTAAGTCAAACATCAAAGCTGAAGCGCCCTGAGAGCGGGCTGAATAAATACCATCAATGTGGAAAGCAACGGCAGGGTCGCCGCTTTCAGTCTGGTCAGAAGAGCCAATACCACGCACATACACCATAGGGGTATTTTGAGTGCCGTTTTGCGCTATTTGTAAGCTAGGTACTATGCCCTGTAAATCATCTAGCTGCGCCACATGGTTTTCGTCCAGAGTTTTCTGGTCAAAGGCTGTTACAGCTAAAGGAGTCTCACGTAAGGTGGTCACCCTTTTGGTCGCACTGATTTGAATCACTTCAATAGCACGGCCTTCATCATCCTTGCCATCGCTGGTTTTTGCGGTTTCAGCGACTTGCGCAACCACACCAAAAGCACTGCAGAGTGCCAGTGTAGTCAGTAAATACGACGGTTTTAATTTTAAGACTTTCACGTTAATCCCCTATCCTGTCTTGGACGTTCTGGTTAGCATGACAGCGCTAACACCTGTTGATTTTTCTTATTTGATATCAGTTCAAGCTATAAGAACCCAAAGCGCACCCTTAAAAATAAGCTGCTACAAGTAATTTCTTTTGCCTGTTTTTCATACCAAGGCTGAGCCTGGCCGATAAATTAGCCGCAGACAAATGATTGCGCAACCATTATTTAGATCTTTTTTGTGAAAACAAGATAGGTTCCGGATCTTTTACGACAGAATACAAGCTAGTGAGAAGCTGAATTAATAAGCGGTTTTTGTATTTATTTTAGCCGGAGTGATGAAGTAAATGCAGATATTGTATAAATGATAGCGCTATCAGTTATTGCGGGTCAGAGCAAAATTAAAGCTGCTGGCTTAATTTTACTCTGACCCGCATTAGTTATTTCTTTTGCAGGAAGGCTTTATCCAAAGCCAGGAAAACGACAGGAGTTGTCAGCAAAGTTAATATCTGGCTAAAAGCCAACCCGCCCACTACTGCCACACCTAAAGGCACCCGTAGTTCAGCACCTGTACCAAAACCCATCATTAAAGGCACAGCCCCTAAAATAGCAGCCAGTGTTGTCATCATAATAGGACGGAACCGCACCAGACAGGCCTGATGTATGGCCTCTTTGGCCGACATGCCTTGTTCCCGCTGGGCTTGCAGTGCAAAGTCGACCATCAGTATGCCGTTTTTCTTCACTATGCCTATCAGCAGAATAATGCCTATCAGCGCCATAATGGAGAAATCCAGTTGCCAGGCCCAGAGCAACAAAATGGCGCCTATAGCGGCTGAGGGCAAGGTAGATAAAATAGTCAAAGGGTGAACAAAACTCTCATACAGCACACCCAAAATGATATAGACAGCTAACAAGGCCGTGAAAATCAGCAAAGGCTGAGTCGCCAGCGAGTCCTGAAAAGCCTGAGCAGCGCCCTGAAATGAACCAGACACTGATGTTGGCATTTGTAATTCTGTGCGCGCTTGTTCCAGTGCATTCACAGCGTCACCTAAAGCTACACCTGAGGCCAGGTTAAAAGACAAATTTGCTGCAGGTTGCATACCATTGTGCGCTATCACCACTGGACCACTGGTCGCTGGTAAAATCTTCGCAAATGCCAACAAAGGCACCATTTCGCCAGTAGTAGGAGAGCGCAAGTGGAAATAGTTTAAACTTTCTGCTGTGCCACGCTGCTCCGGATCTAACTCCAGTATCACGTTATATTGGTTTGTTTCCGTCTGGTACTCATTAATCTGGCGCTGACCAAAGGCATCATATAAGGCTTGGTCCAAATCTGCGGCGGCAAAACCAAGACGCGCAGCTTCCTGTCGGTCCAGCTCCAACTTGATAATATTGGCGTCCCACTGCAAATCGTTGGATAAATCGGTGAACATCGGATTTTGCCGCAATTTGGCTGTAAGCGCCTGAGTCCAGGTGGCCAGCTCCTCACTGCTTAAAGCTTTGAGCACATAGCTATATTGAGCCCGACCAGGCCCTGCGCCTAAGTTGATATCCTGAGCAGCCCGTAAAAACACCTGAAAACCCGGAATTTGGGCAAACTGTGGTCTTAATCTGTCAATAATTTCACTGGCACTGGCGTCCCGGTCGTCCGGATCATTTAATACAATCCAGACCCGGCCTGAACCTGTGGAGTTATTTCCGCCGACCAAATGGTTAAAACCAGTGATATCCGGATCCTTTTTCAGGATAGCCTCCATTTGTTTGTGTTTGGCTACCATATCCTCATATGAGATGTCAGAAGCGGCCTGAGTGATGCCGATAACAAAACCCGTGTCCTGTAATGGGAAAAAGCCTTTGGGTATAGCCATAAAACTGGCGACACTGCCTGCAACCGTCAGGAAAAATACGCCAAGCATTATCTTCTGATGGTCCAAAGCCCAACTTAAGACTTTGTCATAACGTTTTACTAAGAGGTCAAAGAAGCCCGGCTGATTTGGGTCATGGGCAGGCGCTTTATCCATAAAAAGCGAGGCTAAAGTCGGGGCCAGAGTTAAACACACCACTACTGAAATCAAAATGGCAGCTGTGGCCGTCAGTGAAAACTCTAAAAACAGCTTGCCGATAATGCCCCCCATAAACAGCAGAGGTATGAAAGCCGCCACTAAAGACACGCTGATGGAGACCACAGTAAAACCAATTTCCTGTGCACCTTTGAGTGCTGCCATGCGTTTGGATTCACCCGCCTCTAAATGCCTGTGTATGTTTTCGATCACCACTATGGCGTCGTCGACAATAAAACCTACCGCTATCACAATAGCCACCAAGGTAAGGTTATTAAGGCTAAAACCTGCCAGGTACATAAAAGCGCAGGTACCAATCAGCGACACACCAAGCACAGCAGAGACTATCAGGGTGGCAGACCACTGGCGTAGAAACGCCGCCATCACCGCGATTACCAGCATGACGGCTATGGCCAGCGTCAGCTCTACTTCGTGCAAAGAAGAGCGGATAGTCCGGGTCCTGTCGTTAAATACTTCGACTTTGACGTCAGCGGGTAAAGCTGCTGTCAGTTGTGGCAAAGCTGCTCTGATCCGATCCGCAGTGGCCACTATATTGGCGCCTGGCTGGCGACGAATAATCAACGCCACACCGGACTCGCCATTGGGCCAAATTTGTACAAAATCGTTTTCAGCACCCAGTTTCACAGTGGCCACATCACGCAGATACACAGGGGCGCTGTCGTTGTAGCTGACAATCAGATTGGCATATTCATCAGCAGAAAAAATCTGATCATTCACACTGAGTGTGGACACCCTGTTATCACCAAACAAAGCGCCTTTTGGCAAGTTGACGCTGGCGCGTTGCACTGCAGTGCGAATATCTGCCAGCGTAATACCAGCAGCAGCCAGAACTTCGGGTTTTGCCTGAATACGAATGGCAGGTTTTTGCTGACCTCCAATGAACACTTCCCCTACACCGTTAATCTGACTCATTTGACGGGCCAGCACAGTTTCAGCCAGGTCACTGATTTTTGTGCGGGATAAGGTTTCAGAAGTCACGCCTATGATTAAAATAGGACTATCTGCCGGATTCACTTTGCGCCAGGTGGGTAAATTCGGCATATCGGGTAAACGGCCGGCGGCCTGATTCAATGCGGCCTGAACTTCCTGCGCCGCGCTGTCGATATCTTTTTCCAGCACAAATTGCAGTGTAATCTCCACCGAGCCTAATGCACTGCTGGATGTCATTTCGGTAATGCCAGGCACTGAACTTAAAGCTACTTCTAAAGGCGTGGCTACTGAGGACGCCATGGTCTCAGCACTGGCTCCCGGCAAGCGGGCGTTGACCTGGATGGTAGGGAAATCCGCTTCTGGCAAAGGAGCTATGGATAAACGGGGAAAAGCCAATACTCCTAATAGCACCAGAGCAAAGGTCAATAATACTGTGCCTATAGGGTGATCCATACACCAGGCAAATACACTGCGGCTATTCATGCTTTATTGCCCCGCAGTTGCTGTCTGAGGAGGAGTAGTCTGAATTTTCAACTCAGCACCTTTTCGCAGCCGGCTTTGCCCGTCCACTATCACCTGCTGACCTGCGTTTATGCCTGTGACTACCACCTGATCATTATCCTGCAACACCACATCTACAGCCGCGGTAGCCGCTTTACCTTGTTCGTCAAACCAGACAAAAGCGCCTTCAGGCCCTTGTTGCAGCGCTTTAGCCGGAATAGTTAAAGCCTTTTCCAGCACCTTGCTTTGTAAGGCAATCACCACAGACTGACTGGGCCACAACGCCGCATCGGGGTTGGAAAAATCAGCTTTGACTCTGATAGTTCCAGTCGCAGCAGCGACTCTGTTGTCCACAACTGTAAGTTTGCCCTGGGCTAAAGGCTCCGCACCTTCTTTTAAAAAAGCCAACACTGGCACAGTTTGTTTATGTTGAATTTGTTGGGTTAACAGCTGCAACTCTGGCAAACGTGATTGCGGCAAGGCAATTTCAATACTGATAGGGTCAAGCTGTACTACAGAAAATAAACTGGTGGCATCACTGGTTCTTACATAGTTGCCTGCATCCACATTGCGGATCCCCACCCGGCCTGTAATAGGTGACAGTATTTGGGTGTAAGACAATTCCACCTGCTGCGCATTAATTGTGGCCTGTACGCTGCGAAGTTCAGCCTGCAGTTGCTGCACTGTGGCTTGTTGC
>NZ_JAIWOI010000227.1 GCF_020217005.1 Rheinheimera sp.
CTCTTGTCTGCCAGGATAAAAGCCCGCTCCACTGCATGTTTCAATTCACGCACATTTCCTGGCCAGCTATGGTGTTTAATTTGGTCTAAAGCGGCTTCAGACCAGTGTTTCTGTTGCTTTTCTCTGGCATTGCAATAAGCAAGAAAATGATGTGCTAAACCACTAATGTCCCCAGCTCTATCACGCAAAGGCGGTACTTTCACTGGAAACTGCGATAATCTGAAATACAAATCTTCCCGCAAAATTCCGTCCGCGACTGCCTGTTGAGGATCTCTGTTAGTTGCAGCTATCACTCTGACATTAGCCTGGTAAACTTTATTACTGCCTACAGGCCTGTATTCTCCACTTTCCAGTACCCGTAATAGTTTTACTTGTTGATCCAGCGGCATTTCCGTCACTTCATCCAAAAATAAAGTGCCTCGTTCGGCTTGGGCAAATACCCCCTGATGATCACGCAGAGCGCCTGTAAAGGAACCTTTGACATGGCCAAACAGTTCACTGTCAATCAACTCTGAACTTAAGGCGCCACAATTTATGGCAATAAAAGCCTGGTCAGCTCTGTGACTGGCGAGGTGCAAAGTGGTAGCCACAAGCTCCTTGCCTGCACCACTTTCGCCGGCAATAAAGACGTTGGCTTCAGTGACAGCAACTTTGCGAACTGTTTTATACAAACTGAGCATAGGGGCAGAGGAGCCAACCAGTAAACCAAACTGGTCCAAATCACTGCTTTGTGCTTTGGTTTTTAGCGGCACAGTAGCAGCCTGCCGATAAAAATCCTGTATAGCGTCCAGTACAGAGGTCATATCAAGAGGCTGACGGAAATGGTAGCCAGCGCCAGAGCGCATCAGTTGATCCAGTACCAGGTCTGGTACGCCATTACTGACAAATATAAAGTCCATCCCAGCCAAAACCTGACTGTGCTGCAACAACTCATATTGGCTTTGCTCCAGACTGGTCACTTCAATAAAAGCTAAGTCGGCAGGCTGCCTGAGTAATTGCTCAACCCAACATTCATCGGTTTGGCTTTTGCAAATCACAAAACGCCGGACAATGTCCGACGCTAGTAGTTGTGCTGTTAAATCTGGGTCCTGCACATGCAGGAACAATAATGGCTGGGTCATAAGTACTTTCCATAGCGACAGACTGTAAATTTAACAGGGAGCTTGAGTAAAACTTACCGATTGGTGCTCAGCTTCCGGCCAGGAAAAATCAAAAATATTTATACATCATCAACTTACATCTTGGTACATGAATTGATTATGAATCCACATAGTTTATTTACTATGGAGTACCCATCTCATGGCCACAAACTTGCCTAATGACAGTACCAAACTACCCCATAAAGAGTTGTTAGCAGCTTTTTGTATTTTATTCCGCAAAGCCAGAGACTTTTATCAACACAATGCTAAGGTCGCGGCACCAGCAAATTTACGCCGGCATTTGGCCATGCTGGCTGAACTTCATCAACAAATTCTACAGAAGTTACCTGCTGCAGAAAGTCAGAGCCAAAACTCAGACATGACTGCTTTGACTGAACTGCTTTGCTGGTACAGCCACGAACCTCAACAGATAGCTCTGACATCCCTTAAGCAGCTACTGACCACTCAGTTGCAGTTGCAAAAAAAACTGATCCGGCAGTCTGACTTAGGTCAACACAGAAGCAACTTGCTGTATTTCACTGCCAGTTTACAAATTGCGGCCGATCAGTTAGCCGAACTAAAAACCAGTTGAATTGGCTTGAAACTTTTACCGGGTGGTAAGACAAAATTACAAAGGCAAAATGAATGCCCCCTTAAAGATTAATTAAATTTCATATAAATCAATACCATAAAATCTGGCATCAAACTGGCAATAGCTAATTGTCTCACTAACAAAAGGAGCGACATAATGAAACGCACAACATTAGCAGTGATGATCACTTTCACCTTGGCTTCAGTGTCAGCCATGGCGGCCAATGACTGGAAAGATGCCACTAAAGACGCCTGGATAGACGGTAAAGCCGAAACCACGCTGTTGCTCAATGGCAACCTGAATTCTTTTACCATAGACACCCATGTGAAAAACGGTGTGGTCACTTTAACAGGTGAAGTAGAAAGTGATGTGGATAAAGCCTTAGCTGCAGAACTGGTAGAAGGCCTGGAAGGCGTCAGCTCAGTCGAAAACAAACTGATGGTGAAAAAAGACAGCCAAACCCATGCTGATCCAAAAGCCATCAGTGCCTTAAAAGATGCAAAAATCGCCACTGTAGTAAAAACCAGCTTGCTGTTTGAACCTGAAACCAGTGGCACCAGCATAGATGTGGACGTCAGCAACAGCGTAGTCACACTCAGCGGTACTGTAGACTCAGACGCGGAAAAAGATTTGGCCGTTGCCAAAGCTAAAAACACTAAGGACGTGGTGGATGTAGTAGATAAACTTACCGTGTCAAAGGGTTAACTCCTTTAAGCTAAAGCCGGTCTGAATGGACCGGCTTTTTTAGTTCCGGCCATACAATTTCGTTATCTGTCTGTCGCTCCAGCGCAGCGTTTCAACGCCTTTCATCAAGATCTTCTTGCTCAGCTTTGACTCATGTAATAAATTAAGTTACATGAAAAGTGATAATAAACTCTCGTCCATTTTGCATGTCATTCTGCATCTGGCTGAACATCAACAGGCCATAACATCAGAGACACTTGCTCTTTACCTGAAAACAAATCCTGTGGTGATCCGTCGTATGATGGCGGGTTTGCGTCAAGCCGGATTAGTGATCTCAGTCAAAGGCCATGGCGGTGGCTGGACTATGGCTAAGCCTCTGACGGCTATTAGCTTACATGACGTGTATCAGGCCCTTGGCGCTCCACGTTTATTTGCTCAGGGATATCGACAGGACGCACCACAATGCCTGATAGAACAAGCGGTCAATGCATCATTGGATAGCGCCTTCGCTGAAGCAGAACGCCTGCTTCTGCAGAAATTTATCGGCTTGAGCCTGGCTGATATAGCTGCTGATTTTAAGCTCAGACGCCAACAACACCAGGCGACAACCACACAAGAGTAACAGACTATGAACTTTGATCTGATCATTGTTGGCGGCAGCTATGCCGGGATGGCGGCAGCCTTGCAGTTAGCGCGTGCCCGACGTTCTGTACTGGTGATAGACGCGGGACAAAGACGCAACAGATTTGCCGATAGTTCACACGGCTTCTTGACTCAGGATGGGAACAGTCCAGCAGCTATAGCTGCCACAGCGCAAGCTCAGTTGATGGCTTATCCAACACTGAAATGGCTGGACGCATCAGTGGTCAGTGCCAGTAAAATCAAGGCAGGTTTTCAGGTGAATACAGCACAACAAAGTTACCAGGCCAAACGTCTGATACTGGCCACTGGCGTGACGGATCAACTGCCTGCAATTACGGGCCTCGCAGAGCGTTGGGGCAAAACTGTGTTTCATTGCCCATACTGCCATGGCTACGAATTAAACCAAGGCCCCATAGGTGTGCTGGCGGCTGGGCCACTGGCATTGCACCATGCGCTGATGCTGCCGGACTGGGGCCCAACCACTTTATTCACTAACGAATGCTTTGAGCCTGATGCTGAACAAAAAGCGCAGTTGCGTGCCCGGAATGTTGTGATTGAATCAAGCAAAATTCTGCAGGTTTCAGGCAAAGCTGATGTGCAGCTAGCCACTGGTAAAATACTGCAGATGGCAGGGCTTTTTACTCAACCCAACACCACAGTCAACAGCACTTTAGCAGAACAGTTGGGCTGCCAGTTTGAACCAGGGCCAATGGGGGATTTTATTCAAACCAGCGCCAGCAAAGAAACCACAGTCCCGGGCGTCTTTGCCTGTGGTGATAACGCCCGGATGGCAGGCTCAGTGGCTATTGCGATAGGAGATGGCTCGCTCGCAGGGGCTATGGCCCACCAATCTCTGCTCTTTGGCCAGCTTAGCCACTAGCAGGTTGAGAGATTAACTGTTCTTCAAGCTGGTGCGGCCTGGCCAGATCTGAAGGCTGCACCGGGCCGCTCTTTGTGCAACGTGAACAGGCCCCGGGCTACAACTTAAACCGCGTCACTAACTCGTTTAAATCGATAGCCAGCCGCGACAGCTCATGAGCTGAAGCACTGGTTTGATTAGCCCCAGCAGCAGACTGAGTGGCCAAATCGCTGATATTTACAATATTGCGATCAACCTCGCGCGCTACCTTAGCCTGCTCTTCTGCCGCACTGGCGATCACCAGATTACTATCGTTAATTTTATTGATTTGGTCAGTAATAGTTGCCAGGGCTAAGCCTGCAGCTGTCGATACCTTCAGCGCTTCCTCGGCAGTCAGACTACTTTGCTGCATAGCATCCACTGCATTGCCTGTTTCGGTACGAATTTGTGTCACTATCAGCTCAATTTCCCGGGTTGAAAGCTGAGTCCGATGCGCTAAGGCTCTTACTTCATCGGCAACTACAGCAAAACCTCGTCCCGCTTCACCAGCCCTGGCTGCTTCAATCGCAGCATTTAATGCCAGTAAATTCGTTTGTTCGGCTATAGCCCTGATCACATCCAGCACTGTGCCGATTTGCTGAGACTGGGTCGCCAATTTTTGTACCAGTTCTGAGGTTGCCGCTACTTCTTTATTCATTCGATGAATAGAATTAACGGTATTTTCCACCTGTTGCCGCCCTTCCAGCGCTGCTTTAGCAGATTCAGCCGACGCTTCCGAGGTTGACGTTGCGGTCTGAGCCACTTCATCCACAGCTGAACTCATTTCAGTAATAGCTGTAGCGGCCTGTTGGATTTCATCATTCTGCCGTTGCAAACCTCTGGATGCATCATCAGTGACGGAGTTCAGTTCTTCAGCGGCGGAAGCAAGCTGAGTTGACGAGTTGGCAATATGTTGCAAGGCGTCGCGTAAATTCTGCTGCATCAACGCCAGCGCAGTTAATAACCTGCTGGTTTCATCTTGTCCTGAGATCTCAATAGTCTGAGTCAGGTCGCCTTTGGCTACGGTTTCGGCTAAAGATAATGCTTCCTTAATAGGTACTGTAATACTGCTTGTTAAAAGCATGGCGATACTGATACTGATCACTAAGGCGGCAATAATAGCGGCCGTCACCAGCCATTGGCTGCTTTGATAAGTAGAAAAAGACTCTTCACTGATTTCCATTGAGATGGTTTTGTTCAGTTCGGATAAATTGACCAGCTCTTGCGTCATCTCATTGGAATAGTCGTTCAGTTGCTCCAATTGACCCAAGGCACTGTTTTTGTCTGAATCCAGCAGAAAAGCCACTACTTTTTGCTGACCCCCTTCATAATTAGCCTTGGCCTGCAGAAACTTGTTGTATACCTGACGTTCCCGCTCGGAGCTGATTAAAGCTTCATATTCACGCTGGTAGCGGGCCACTTCCTGCTTCACTTTGTCCAGCCTTGCCAGCGTATCTGTCTCTGCTTTCGCATTTTCGGCGGCCATCAGCCTCAGTGTGAATACCCTGACCCTCATCATATTCAGGTTCAGATTAGATAGAGTGTCCAGACTTGGGATCACCTCTGTTTCAATAGTGTCAGCAACCTGCCTCATTGAAGCCATACTGCTTAAGGCAAAGACGCCTTGCAGCAAAACCAAACTTGTGATCAGCGCAAAACCAGCCAACAACCGGCTGCGGATCCCTACTTTTCGCATCAGCATACAACCCTCTTCCTCATTTCAGTGGGTACTAAAAAAGCCTCTCAGCTCAAGGCTCAGCAGCCAGTTTTTTTGGAGTATTCAACAAAGCAATGATAAAACCAGACAGCACCAGTAACACGCCAGCGTATTGAGCGGTACCGGGCAATTGGCCTGAAAATGGTATGCCAAGCCCTAAAGCAATAGCAGGAGATAAAGCCGGGAATATGGCGGCACGCCGGGTCCCCAGACAGTGTGCAGCCTTTGAGAAAGCAAATAATGCCACGACGCCGGATAACAGCCCTTGCACCAGCACTTGCTCCCACAATAATGCGGCATCAAGCATCAACAGATACCAGGGGCCTTTAAAAAACAAATACAGCGGGACATAAAACAAAGCAGAATAAACAGAAACCAGAATCAATGCTGACATGGCCGAAATATGCCAAAGCCGCACCAGCAGGATAAAAACAGCTAACATTATCCCGGACCCAATAAACATCAGATCATCGTAAATATAATGCATACCTGAGTGCCAGCCTGGCTCTACTATCAGCGTCAGGCCAGACAGCAAAACCACTACTCCAGTAATCCAGGCCCAGCTAAATTTTTCCTTTAAGATCATTGTAGAAAACAGCATGCTGCAAAAAATCAGTACTGTCAGCTGTAAAAATGCACCATGAACTAGAGGAGAATCGCTGTAACCACCCAACCCAAACCACAACAAAAGCGGTCCGGCCAACAGGCATAGCAGTAAACTTTTAGACCAGTGGATGTGATAAACGGCTTTATTCAGCACTAACAGAGGACAGAGCAGTAAACCTGCAGTGCAATAGCGGATCAAGGCGAGATCCCAGGCAGACATCCCCCTGACTATTCCCTGGTAGGAAACAGCCAGCCAACAGCCCCACAAGAAAGCAACAATAAGCCCATAAAACAAGCCTTCGACCAACTTGCCTTGTGATGATAAAGCCGCACTGGTGTTCTGATCCATTCGCTCATCCTTGATCGTCCATTGACGTCCGAAAACCGGATATATCAAAGAGACGATGCAGTTAAGCTTAAAACAGCTTGTTTTCGTATCCTGATCTATCTGGCCCTAACGCAAAGCCAAAGTCATTACGTTTAAAAACTGAGGAAAAATGTAACGTAAGTCATTGATACAGATCAAGTTTTTAATGTTTTAATCAAGAAATAGCGTTTTAATGACAATATAATTGTCATTAGTCGCTAATTAGCAACAATCTGGCGCAACAGCTGAATGGATGGCATAAAAATATTTCATCGTGCCAATTCTGCGGTTTATGCCATTTTTCTTGCCATCAATCGGCCTCTCTGTAAAAACCAAGACATAAACCTGCGGCCACTACCGTAAAGCCAAGCCACTGACTCAGAGCCGGTATCTGATGAAAAAGTAAAATGCCGAACAACAGAGTGACTGCGGGTGAAAAGGCAGGGAACAACACCGCTTTGCTTACTCCCAGGTAATGCACTGCCTTACTAAAAGCAAAGGATGCCAGCACACCGGACAAGATCCCCTGAAACATCAACTGCTCAATGATTTGATCAAAATCCAGCATTGATATACGCAGCGGACCATGGACTAACAAATAAAGCGGGCAATAAATCAAAGCAGACAGCACTGCAACCACTACGGTGGCAGCCAGGGCATCCACTTGCCAATACCAAATCAGAGTTAAAAACAGCGCCCAAATAAGGCCGGCAGCTACAAAAAGCAGGTCGCCTTTCCATAACCCGGTCGCGCCAGCTGGGGCTGGCAATAACGGACCAGCCACTGCCGCAAGTCCAATAAACAACACCAGAATGCCGGCCAGATAACTGAACTTAGGCACTTCTTTACTCCGCCAGAACAAGACCAGTAAAGAGCATAAAATCAGCGTTACAGCCTGGATCACGGTGCCGTGTGTTAAAGGGGCGTAAGAAAACCCCTGCACAGCCACCAGAGCAAAGACCGGGCCTCCCAGTAAGGTCAGTAATATTGACCGCCCCCAACCCACTTTCCGAAACATATTACTCAGCACCAACAAGGGCAGTAGTAATAGGCCAGATGTCAGGTAACGTAAAAAAGCCAGGTCTTCTGAACTAAAACCGTCGTTTAGCCCCTGACTGGACACCGCCATACAAGCACCCCAGATACAGGACCCCAAAAGACCGTAAACTACACCGGTAAAGTCGTCTTGTTGCCTTTTTTGCTGCATTCTGTAGCTATTGTTCATCTCAATACCTCATATCTGCGCCGGATCTGAACCTTACTGTTGACCGTACTTTAGTTGCACTATCTGTGCTGTCTCATGCTGATTGCTCAGAGCAAAATCCAGTAGAGCCGGAGGATTTAAAGGTTTGGCATAACAATAACCCTGCACTTCATCACAGCCACGAGCCCGCAATACATCTGCGGTAGCATTATCTTCAACACCTTCAGCTATCGCCTTCAGGTTAAAACTGTGGGCTAGTGTGATAATGGACTGCACTATGGCCTCGTCGTCAGGGTTACGGGCTATGCCTTTGACAAAAGACTGATCAATTTTCAGCTTGTCGACTGCAAAACGTTTCAGGTAGGCCATGTTGGAATAGCCTGTGCCAAAGTCATCGATAGATAACTTCACGCCTAAGGCTTTTAACTCGTTGATAATTCGCATTACACGTTCTGAATCCTGCAGCAGCATAGATTCAGTCAGCTCCAGCTCCAGCCACTGTGCAGGTAACCCTGAGTCTGCCAAGGCCTGGCGGACTTCTGCTACTAAATCGCCCTGGCGGAACTGCACTGCAGAGCAATTCACTGCCACAACAAAAGGAGCCATACCTTGCTGACGCCATACCATGGCTTGTTGGCAAACTTCGCGCATTAACCAGTTACTGATCGGTATAATCATGCCGTTCGCTTCGGCTGCAGGAATAAACTCTGCCGGCGAAATAAGTCCTTCCACCGGATGCTGCCAGCGCAATAAGGCTTCAGCACCGATAATGCGGCCAGTGGCCAGATCTAACTGAGGTTGGTACTGAATAAAAAGTTGTTTTTTAGCTAACGCCTGACGTAAATCAGTTTGCAACATCAGACGGCGTAAACCTTGCTCTCCCATAGTTCTGTGATAAAACCTATAGGTGTTACGGCCATCTTCTTTAGCTTTGTACAACGCCATGTCAGCCGCTTTAAGTAAGGCTTCAAAGCCAGCACCATGCAGCACATGAATAGCCACACCAATAGAGGGAGTCACTGACACCTGCTGAGCTTCTAGCCGCAGAGGTTGTTGTATTTGCGTAATGATGTCCTGCAATAGAAGCTTCAACTCTTCATGCTGCTGCGCAATACGCACCAGCAGCAGGTATTCATCTCCGCCTAATCTGGCAACAGTGTCGATACGGCTTTTAAAAGACAATAAGCGTTTGGCCACCGCATGCAACACAGCATCGCCGGCGTAATGCCCCAACGAATCGTTAATATTTTTGAAGTTATCTAAATCCAGATACAGCAGGGCTATATGACCGTCCTGCCCATCAACACCAGCCTGCAGTTGTTCAAATCTGTCTTTTAATAACCAACGGTTGGGCAGACCAGTTAATGCGTCGTGATAGGCCATATAGCTAATGCGTTGTTCCTGGTCTTTGCGCTCGGAAATATCCTGCAAGGTCACCACAGCACCTATTAACTGTTGATTTTTAACATTTGGATAAGCGCGGATCTCCACCTGGATTTGCTGCTGTTGCGCGTTAATAAAACTATGGTCGTCACAGTAAAACTCTTTACCCCGCCGAATTTGACTTAACAATCTGCCCATCAGATCAGTGCGTTCGCCATACTGGTCAACAAAATGGATATCAAGCACCTTGGACGACAAATCTGTGTCTTTGTCATAACCAAACAACTGCACACAACTCTGGTTACTGAAGGTGCATTCGCCACGTAAATTCAAACCAAAAATTGGATGCCCCACTGAGTGCAGTAATAAGCGGATATATTCCTCTTTATTCTGTAACTCTTTGGCTGAGCCCTGTTCTTTCGCTCTGGTTTTTTGCAGACGACGGCTGAAGATAAAACTCAGCAGGCAAATCAAAAAAGACAAGACTGTTGCCAACACAGAGCTTAAATACCACTCACTCAAATAATCCTCAGTGGCATAACCTGTGACCACTACGAAAGGGTAAGCCCCCACTCTTTTAAAACCATACAAACGTTTTACCGCATCCACTCTGGAGTGCATAAAAAGCACGCCTTCGTTTTGGCCTTCGGCCAGTCGCTGGTCAATTAAATCGGCTTCATAACGAGGCATTTTTTCTGTCCACTGTGGCTGGCGCACCACTGTGGCCGGAGGATCGATACGGCGCAGAGTTAATACCCCAGCAGCTCC
>NZ_JAIWOI010000373.1 GCF_020217005.1 Rheinheimera sp.
TAACTCAACCTGAGCAAACAATTTCTGAATGGAATCCAACCGCACTGAAGTGGCAACCCAACCATTGAGTTCCTGCCGGGCGTTAAACAATGGCACAGCCAAAGCAAGTCTGTTATCTGCGGTTTGTTCAAATATCAGTTGAGGCAGTTTGGCTTTGTTCAGCAGTCCTGGAATTTGAGAAAAATACAGGCTTTGGTCCGTTTGCTCCGTACTAAGCACAGCTGCACCATATTTGCTTAACAAGGTCAAAGGTGGCAGTTCCGGGAAACGGCTGGTCAGGTTTTGGATGTATTGCAGCAACTTATCCTGCTCCAGCTGACTTTTATCCAGTAAAGCCGGATCCAGCATCTGGGCTACACTGTTCAACTGAGTTTGCACAGGTTGCAGTAGACCTGCATTTAGTCTGGATTCCAGTGTCAGGTTGATATTGTGCAAATCCGCCTTGGCCTGGCTTTCGGTTTGCAGATAAGAAATCAGCAAAAAGCCACAAAGCAACACCGCAATGCATAAGTACAGAACAAGCCACAAGCCGGTTTTTCTCGCCGGTACTGCAGTTGCCTGGTGACTGTCTGTTTCCGCAACTGGCTTTGCCAGTTGATATATTTCAGATACCACAGGGAAATGAATACTGTTCATAGTGCCGTCCTGCTGAACCTCTGCGGACCCATGTATTGATACACGGATCCGGTCGTTCAGAGCTTGAAGTTAAAAGGCGAAACGGTCGACCAAACCTGCCAGATTCACCGCCAACTTGGATAACTCCTGGCTGGCTTGCGAAGTCTGGCTGGCACCAGCCGCAGTTTGAGTGGATAAATCACGGATTTTTAACAAGCTTTGGTCTACTTCGCGGGCCACTAAAGCTTGTTGTTCAGTAGCTCCAGCTATAGCTAAATTGCGCTCGTTAATCTGTGAAATGGCTTGGGTGATTTGGCGTAAGGCCTGATCTGCTGCTTTAGCTTGCTCCAGCGTAGCTTCTGCCTGCTGAGCACTAAATTGCAGTGAATGCACAGTATCATCGGTTTGAAGTTGCACTGTATTGATCATATGTTCTATTTCCAGCGTCGACTGCTGGGTACGCTGTGCCAGGGAACGCACCTCATCGGCCACTACAGCAAAACCACGACCACTTTCTCCGGCTCTGGCCGCCTCTATGGCAGCATTTAACGCCAGCAGATTGGTTTGGTCAGCAATAGTTCGTATCACTTCCAGCACTTTGCTGATGCTGTGAGTATGAGTGGCCAGAGTTTCGGCTTTATGAGAAACCGACATCACATTGGTCACTAAGTCTTCAATAAGACTGATAGATTGGGCCACCCGCTGATTACCATCTTTGGCTTCGCGGTCAGACAATTGCGACAGCTCTGATGTGGACACTGCATTGCCTGCAACTTCATGTACTGCGGAGGTCATTTGTGACATAGCTGTTGCAGTCAGTTCAATTTCACTACTTTGTTGCTGTAAGTCGTTGGTACTGCTCCAAATCACTGTATTCATTTCTTCGGTGGCTGAAGCCAGTTGTACCGCCGAATCACGGATGTTTTCGATCACCTCTTTCAGATTTTTCCGCATCACATTCATAGCACGCAGTAACAAAGCTGGTTCGTCATTGCCTTTACAATCTATCTCCTGGCTTAAATCGCCATCGGCAATAGTTTCAGCGGCCCGCAAGGCTTTGCGCACAGGTAAGACAATGCTTCGGGTCAGCACTACGGCTAACACTACTGTGAGCGCTAAAGCCAATACCAGGATGGAACGGACTAAAGTGGTGGACTCCAGATAATTTTGCTCATTACCCGCTGCAGCCTGGGCTGAACCTGCTTTGTTATAGGCGATCAACTTTTCTAAGTTCAGACTGATATTGGCTCCACCTTCACTCAACTGGCGGCTTAAAGATTCGGCCTCTGCGTCCGTCAAATTATGTTGCTCAGCCAGACTAATCAGTTGATTTAAATCATCAAAATACAAGGTCAGGCTGCGCTCAAGTGCTGTCATAGCCGCCAGCTCCACGTCAGCCAAATCGCGTAGTTTGTATTTTTCTTCCAGTTGCACAATATCGGCGCTGGCCTGATTAATCAGATCTTTGCTTTTTGCTCTGACCAAATCATCTTTGCTGGCTCTGAATCTTTGGCCCTCTAACCGCACTGTGCCAATTTTGTTATTCAATTCCAGCAAAGTGCTGACGCCTGCCAGCCAATGCTGATCAATATCTTTAGTGGCCTGATTCAGCTTCTGCATTTGTGACAAGCTGAAAAAGCCTAAAAACAACACAATTAACGTCAGTAATGCAAAACCACTGGCAGCTCTTTTTCCGATACTAATTTTTCTAAGTAGCATAAGACCGTCCTCACAGATAAACCCTTGGTGTCAGCCACTACAGAGGTGGCGGATAATGAGTCAACAGACTGAAACTTGTGACCTTGAGTTAATGCTAAGGCAAGGGCGAAGCTGAAACACTTCTACCCGGGGTAAAGCGAGCTAGGGAAATGGTTTAGGCAATTAAAACCTTGGTATAGGCTGGTCCGGTTGCAAATACCTGAGTGAGGAGCTGCACTGTCAGATGCAGCCTGCAACTTCTGGGCGTGAACATATAATAGACAGCTTACAAAAGCTGACAACAGAACATTAAAGTACAGTGCCCAGTGCTTTTAACATTTCCTGGGATTGAAAAGGTTTGCTAAGAAAAGCTGTGGCGCCAAGATCGAATGCCTTTTGTTTTAGGCTATCTTCATAAAATGCCGTCAGCAAAATAACGGGGACAGCTGGATTGATTTGTTGTAATACACTCAGCACTTCAAAACCACTCATAGCTGGCATTTGCACGTCTGAAATCACGCAAGACACCTGGGCTAAATGGTCAGACGCTAACAACTGCATGCCTGTAGAGAAGGTCTCGATGTGAAAGCCAAGACTACGAAGAAAGCTACCCAAAGCAATGCGGACAGAATCATCATCGTCAAGCACATAAATCAGAGGTCGTTTCAACTGCACTCTCCAGATAGCCAACAAAACTTTTACTGCGTTTTGTTTTTAACAGGAGTACAGCTTAACCGATAAAGAAAAACCGAAACATTATACCGGGGTATTAACTTTTGCTCAGCCCCAACTGCCCGGCCATACGCATCAGCTCAGCAAAGTTTTTCGCCTGCATTTTTTTCATCATATTACCGCGGTGAATTTTTACTGTGATCAGGCTTAAATTCAGTTGGTCCGCAATTTGTTTATTCAGCAGGCCTGAAACTGCCATTCGCATCACCTGCTGCTCTCTGTTGGTTAATGAGCTAAAGCAATGACGCAATTCGTCGGAAACTGAATTAGTCGCCAGACGCTGCTGATCTTTTTGTAAGGCTGTGGCTATAGCATCCAGTAAATCCTGCTCACGAAATGGTTTAGCCAGAAAATCCACAGCGCCGGATTTCATTGCTTTTACCGTCATAGGAATATCACCATGACCTGTAATAAAAATCACTGGTAGTTCTACCCCTTGTTCCTGCAGCTGGCGGTGAAAATCCAGACCATTGGCAAACTGCAACCGTACATCGAGGATCAAACAACTCGGCACTGGGGCCAGGTGCACTTGCCTGAATTCAGCTACTGTCGCAAAAACTTCTGCTTGTAATCCAACAGAGCGCAACAAACTGCTTAACGAATCCCTTACTGCCGGCTCGTCATCCAGTACATAAACTATCGGCTGTTTCGCAGATGCTGCAGATTTCATGATGTAACTTCCGCGGTAAACTGGGGCAATTGCAAATAAAACACTGCGCCAGGTCTTTCTTTTTGCTCAGCCCATAACAAACCATGATGCGCCTCAGCTATGCTGCGGCATATGGATAACCCCATCCCCATACCTTCTGCTTTTGTACTGTAAAAGGCGTCAAACAATAGTGGAAAATCCGCTTCTGCAATGCCAGCCCCCGTATCAGCCACTGCCAATAGCCAACTTTTCTGATCGGCTTTAAGATTGAGCTGCAAACGCCTTTCAGGCACAGCTGTCTGTTCCATCGCCTGAATTGCATTAACCAGCAAATTAATCAGCACCTGTTGCAGCTGAATTTTATCTCCGGCTACCCAGGCGGACTGCTTAGGCAAAGTCATATCATACTGAACATGATGGCGCTGCAACTCTTTTTCAACCAACAGCACAGACTCAGCAATAACCCCACATAAATCCAGCTGCACTAAAGCCACACTGCCTTTTTTCGACAAAGCCCGGATCCGTTTCACAACTTCAGCGGCTCTATGCGCTTCTTTGACTATAGCGTTAATACAGAAATTGATTTCCGGCAAATCAGGTTCAGGCCTGTTCATCCAACGTAACGAGGCTTCAGCGCTCATACTGATCGAGGCCAAAGGCTGATTAATTTCATGCGCCAGTGATGCAGACATCTGACCCAAAGTACTTAATCTGTTGGCCTGCTCCAGCGCGAGTTGCTGTACCCGCAATTTATCTTCAGCTAAGCGGCTTTCGGTCAGATCATTATTACTAATCAAAATGGACTGAGCTTTGCCTTTTGTATCTAAGGCGACCGACCAGCGGCTGGCCACCACCACTTGCCGTCCGGATTGGTGCTGTTCTATCAAATCACCTTCAAAATGACCAGTACTAAGCAGCTGTTGCATAGCCTGAGGTGGCGTATTTAACAGTTCGCATAAAGTCTTGCCCAAAGCCTGTTCCTTACTCCAGCCATATAAGTTATTGGCTCCCTGATTCCAGTGAGTAATAACCCCCTTCATGTCGCAGACTAAAATCGCATCATGGGTTTGTGACAGTAGGTACACTTGTTGTCGCAACAAGTCTTTTGCATGCTGACTTTTCAATGCCAGTACTGTGGTAATAGCAATAGCGGCCAAACTAATCAGGCAACGGGCAAAAGCCGAGCTCTCGAGCATAGCACCATGAGAAGTAAAAAAAGCGATCAATGTCAGCGCTATACAAAGCAGACCAACAGCGATCACACCACGTTTTGAAAGCAACTCAGCAGCTATTAATACGACTATGACATAAAGCACAGCCACAGCGATCTGCAATGAGGTCAGGGTATCAGCAATAAAAATAGCGGCGGTAAGAAGCAAACCAAAAACATACATCAAAGCACTGACAGAGCGACGTTTAACCAGCATTCGTTTTTTAAACCTTATGATCTGCATAAAACACTGAAGCAAAACAGCTCAGCCCAAGTTTCTACTATCAGCGCGTTCTTATTAAAAAACCACTATACCTGGGTATAAAAGCCATGATCGCAGCAAACCAGGGGACTGTAACAGCCTCCCTGGTCATTTAATGCTTCCAATCATAGCCTACGAGGAACGCAAGAAGGCCAATAAATCCTGATTGATCTGGTCTTTATTTGTTGAAGGTAAACCGTGAGAACCGCCCGGATACAGCTTCAAAGTGGCATTTTTCAACAGTTTGGCTGCAGCTACAGCTGTAGTTTCAGCAGGAACTATCTGATCATCATCACCGTGGATCACTAAAGCTGGTACATCGACCTTTTTCAAATCTTCAGTAAAATCTGATTCTGAAAATTGTTTAATGCAGTCATACACATTTTTTAAGCCAGCCAACATACCCTGATAACAAAACACATCCTGCAAGGCTGTAGAAACCTGCGCGTCCAGACGGTTAAAACCAAAAAATGGGACTGTTAAATCGCGGAAAAACTGGTGACGATTGGCTACGACACCAGCACGGATGCCATCAAACACTGCCATAGGTACGCCATTCGGATTATTTGCTGACACCCCCATTTGTGGTGTAACAGCGCCAACTAAAACCAGTCCTTTGACCCGTGATGAACCATGACGTCCAACATAACGAGTGACTTCGCCACCACCAGTAGAATGGCCAACAAGAGTGACGTCTTTTAAATCCAGTGTTTCAATTAAGCTTGCTAAATCATCAGCATAGGTATCCATATCATTGCCTGCCCATACCTGCTCCGAGCGGCCATGACCACGACGGTCATGTGCGATACAGCGATACCCATGTGAAGCCAGGAAAAACATCTGATCTTCCCATGCATCAGAACTCAGTGGCCAGCCATGGCTGAATACCACCACGGGACCTAACCCCCAGTCTTTGTAATAAATTTTTGTACCGTCTTTTGCGCTTATAGTGGACATAGCATCTTTCCTTTTTGGGTTGGTGAACTTTTATAAGGTCCGAATTAAAGATTTCTTAATTTGGCTAATGCCAGCGCAATACCTGCGCCGTAAGCCGGGTCTGCCTGATTACAATTCTGAATATGCCGCTGTTGTACGGTTTCAGAGGCCGAGGAAATAGCACGCGCCGTGTTGTCGAATAAAACCTGTTGTTGCTCTGCCGTCATCAACCGGAATAGATCTCCAGGTTGGCTGAAGTAATCTGTATCTTCGCGATGATCCCAATGACCCGCATCCCCATGAAGAGCAAGATGAGGCTCGGCAAATTCAGGCTGTTGTTGCCACTGACCATAACTGTTCGGTTCATAGCCTATGGTTGCCCCCAAATTACCATCGGTGCGCATAGCGCCATCTCTGTGATAACTATGAAAAGGACATTTCGGCGCGTTGACAGGAATATGATGATGGTTAACGCCCAGACGGTACCGCTGTGCATCACCATAAGAAAACAGCCTGGATTGCAGCATTTTATCTGGTGAGAACCCGATACCTGGCACCACGTTAGCAGGTGAAAATGCGGCTTGTTCTACTTCGGCAAAATAGTTTTCCGGATTCCTGTTAAGCTCCAGCACGCCGACATCCTGCAAAGGATAATCTTTATGTGGCCAGACTTTTGTCAGGTCAAACGGGTTAAAAGGGCACTGCTGAGCCTCTGCTTCAGACATGACTTGAATAGCTAACTTCCAGCGCGGAAAATCACCATTTTCAATACTGTAAAACAAGTCGCGCTGATGACTGTCGCGGTCACGGCCAACAAGCTGCTGAGCTTCCGCATCGGTCAAATTCGCAATGCCCTGTTGACTGATAAAATGAAACTTCACCCAAAAACGCTGATTGTCTGAGTTAATTAAACTGAAGGTATGGCTGCCAAAACCGTGCATCTGACGATAAGACTTAGGTATACCTCTATCACTCATCACTATGGTGATTTGGTGCAAAGCTTCGGGTAACAAAGTCCACCAGTCCCAGTTACTCTCAGCGTTGTGCATATTGGTTTTAGGATCACGTTTGACCACATGGTTTAAGTCTGTGAACTTCAGTGGATCACGGATGAAAAAAACCGGAGTGTTATTGCCAACCAGATCCCAATTGCCCATCTCCGTGTAAAACTTGATGGCAAAACCACGGATATCACGTTCAGCGTCGGCCGCCCCTCTTTCACCTGCAACTGTAGAAAACCGGACAAAAACAGGAGTTTGCTTACCAGGCTGAGCAAACACAGCGGCTTTGCTAAACTGGCTGATGTCATGCGTGACGGTAAATACTCCGTAAGCGCCAGATCCCTTTGCATGCATACGGCGTTCAGGTATAACTTCTCTGGCAAAATGAGCCAGCTTCTCTAAATGCCACACATCCTGTAATAGCATTGGGCCACGAGGCCCTGCAGTTTGTACGTTCTGATTATCTACTACAGGTGCACCTGCAGCTGTTGTGAGTTTGGTCATAATTTTTGCCCCTCTTTTGATGATGGACAAATACTAGAACAAGCAAACCTCTGACAATACTATGCCTATGTATAGGTGTTTTTCCCTGCTTACTGGTCCAAATTACCCCACCGAAGATGAGCAATAAGTAGCCAGCGACTCACGCTCCAAGCCCAATGGATAACAGTATTCTGCTGCCAAATGGCTTCGCTGTGGCGCTCAAGTCGGCGATCTCATCAACTCATCTATGACCTAATGCGAGTTAACTTAACAAGGAATACATCATGAATCACGTGACATTAAATCGGATCAAAGCGGCTTTAGTAGTCGCAACTCTTACTATAAGTAGTTTGGCCTGTGCTTCAGATAAACCCACTGTTGTGCTGGTTCACGGTGCTTTTGCAGAATCGTCCAGTTGGAATGCGGTAGCGGCAACACTGAAACAGCAGGGCTATCCAGTCATCGCTGCAGCTAACCCGTTGCGCAGCCTTAGCGCAGATGCTGATTATGTCTCCAGTGTAGTGAAACAGACCACCGGCTCTGTTGTTTTGGTCGGCCACTCCTACGGCGGCGCAGTGATCAGTAATGCCGTAAAAGAGAACACCAATGTCAAAGCTTTAGTCTATGTCGCAGCTTTTGCCCCAGAACAAGGGGAGACGGTGCTGGAGTTATCCAATCGTTACCCTGGCAGCACCTTAGGCTCAGCACTTGCTGCTCCTGTCGTGTTAAAAGATGGCAATAAAGACCTGTACATACAACAGGATAAGTTCGGAGCCCAGTTTGCGGCTGATGTTCCAGTGGCAGAAGCCACACTGATGGCGGCAACACAACGCCCTATTACTGAACTTGCATTAACGGAGCCTTCAGCACAACCAGCCTGGCATAACACAGCTTCCTGGGCCATTTATGGCACGGCGGATAAAAACATCCCCGCGGTCGCAATGAAATTTATGGCGCAACGTGCCAAAGCGAAAAAAATCGTCGAGGTATCAGGCGCCTCTCATGTCGTAATGACATCCCATCCGGACAAAGTCGCAGCGCTGATCATTGAAGCAGCCACAGCTGCAATGAAGTAAACCTTAACCATTTACCACTAACATAGACTAAAGAGGATATTGATATGAAAACACTGCAGACTATTCTGGCCGTCAGCCTGGTCTCCTTCACATCCAGCCATGCAATAGCGGCTGGCTCACCAGGAGTGGAGCAACAAACCCAGAGCTTTTTAAACGCTCTGGCACAAGGCGGGGGTAAACCGCTAGAACAATTAACACCCCAGGATGCCCGCGCTGTGCTGGTGGGCGCTCAGCAAGGCGCCACCTTGCCAGAGGCCGTTGTCAGCGAAAAAGTGATTAAGGCCGATGGTCAGACTATTAAACTGGTGATCGTAAAGCCAAAAGCAGCTAAAGGTAGCTTACCAGCCTTTATGTTCTTCCACGGCGGCGGTTGGGTCTTGGGTGATTTCCCTACCCATGAGCGTTTGATCCGTGATTTAGTGCAGCGCTCAGGTGCCGCAGCTGTCTATGTAGATTACACGCCATCCCCTGAAGCCAAATACCCTACCGCTATTAATCAGGCTTATGCTGCAACCAAATGGGTAGCCAGCCATGGCAAAGAGATTGGCGTAGATGGCAGCCGTTTGGCCGTCGCGGGCAACAGCGTAGGTGGCAATATGGCGGCAGTGGTCGCTTTAAAAGCTAAGGCTGAAGGCTCGCCTAAACTTAAATTCCAGTTATTGCTGTGGCCTGTGACAGACGCCAGCTTTAACAACAGCTCTTATCACACTTATGCAGAAGGCCACTTCTTAACCCGTAATATGATGCTGTGGTTCTGGGATAACTACACAACCAGTGCAGAACAACGTAACGAAATTTATGCCTCGCCATTACGCGCAAGTACAGAACAGTTACAAGGCCTGCCGCCAGCGTTAATTCAGACTGCAGAAATGGACGTCTTGCGTGATGAAGGTGAAGCCTATGGCCGTCACCTGAGCGATGCAGGTGTCGCTGTGACGACAGTGCGTTACAACGGCATGATCCACGATTTTGGTCTGTTGAATGTATTGAGCACAGTACCAGCAGTGCAAGATGCGTTAGATCAGGCCGGTCGGGAATTAAAAGACCACCTGAACTAAGTTCACCGGATCTAAAACTTAACTGCAGCTCCAGTCTCTGCCCATCCAATTGGCAGAGACTTTCTTCTGTAAGACCAGACAACAGATCATTGATACCAGCTCCAGACCCACCCCAGTTATGCCTTTGTATAGGTTCATTTGCTGACCAGACTCTGTAATCTGCAATTAAACCAGCTCGTGCTGTGGACATAGCCGGAAGCATCCATTTGACCAAAAGGCATATTTTATGGGCAAAAACAGACTGGAAACCCTGTTTGACGGGGTACTTGCCATTATTATC
>NZ_JAIWOI010000374.1 GCF_020217005.1 Rheinheimera sp.
ACTATTATGGTGCTGGAACTGCACATTCCATCCGGAAATAGCATAGAAGCATTATGGCCCTTGGCACCCGTAGTTTTTAGTTATGTGATGAGTTTTATCTACTTAGGTATTTACTGGAACAACCACCATCATATGCTCTATGTCTGTGACAAAGTGACAGGTTCCATCCTTTGGGCCAATCTGCACTTATTATTCTGGTTATCCTTGATCCCCTTTACCACAGCCTGGATGGGAGAGAGCAAGTTCTCCGCTGAACCTGTGGCTTTATATGGTGCTGTATTGCTGATGACGTCTTTTGCTTACTGGATGCTGCAACACAGGATTATTGTATCCCAAGGTGAGCAATCGAGGCTGAAATATGCGGTCGGATCGGACTGGAAAGGCCGTTTATCTATGCTGTTTTATTTGCTGGGTACACTGTTGTCTTTTGCCTCGCAGTGGCTGGCTTTAGCCATTTACATCGCTATTGCCATACTTTGGCTTATTCCGGATCAGCGGATAGAACGCAGCCTGAACCATGAAGCCCACTAGCCAGATAACCTAGCGACCTCTGGCTTGGGCTATATGCAAACGTTCAGTGATCCGCACCAGATCAGTCACAGATTTGGTGCGCATCTTGGTCATAATCTGTTTCTTATGCACCTTGATGGTAATTTCGCTAACCGCTAATTCAGCCGCTATTTGTTTGATCAGTAAACCACCGATAATAAACTCCAGCACCTGTTGTTCACGGGGAGTCAGCGAATTATAACGGCTGACTAATTCAGATTGCTCAATACGATGCTGCAGATTCGCTTGATCTGAGGCTAAAGCTTCAGCAACAGCTGTTAACAGCGCATCAGGACATACAGGTTTAGTCAGAAACTCACGGGCGCCGGATTTCATTGCTTGCACACTCAAGGGGATAGAACCATGGCCTGTGATAAATATCACCGGCATTCTGGACTCTGTACTAGTGAGTTGCTCAATAATATCCATACCCGTAGTATCGGGCATCTGCATATCCAGCAGCAGGCAGGCCGGAGTTTGTGGCATAGTACTATTTAAGAATTCTGTACCAGACGCAAAGTCCTGCACCTTGTAGCCAGCAGATTGCAACAGACTAACTAAAGCAAGCCTCACCTGATCTTCATCTTCTACTACTATCACTAAACCGCTCATTGTTTTCCTCCGTTGAACCCTTGCATTCAGTCTTTGACCAGTGGTAGAAAAAACGAAAACACAGTACCAACCTCAAGTCTGGCCTCTGCAGACAAGCGCCCGCCATGGTTTTCGACTATAGACTGGCAAATGGTCAATCCCATGCCCATACCGTCTTTTTTCGTAGTATAAAAAGCATCAAACAACCGTGCTTTAGTCTCCTCGCTAATACCAGGGCCAGTGTCTTCCACCCAGATAAAAATAGCCTGATCATCTTCAGTAAAAGTAGAGATAGTTAATATTCTGGGCCTGTCCGTGACTTCGCTCATGGCTTCTATGGCATTCATCACCAGATTCAGCATCACTTGCTGTAACTGCACCATATCGCCGAGAATATCGGACAATTGTGCATCCAGCTGCAATACCAGCGAGACTTTACGCCTTTCCATTTCACTACGGGCTATGGTCAAAATATGATTCAACACGTCATGAATATTCAGCACTGTCAGCACTGCTTTCGTATTTTTTGTTAAGGCCCGTAGACTTTGTACAATTTGACCTGCTCTTTGGCCCTCAGTCGCTATCGCCTGCAAACTAGCACTCACCTGTTGTAAATCAGGTGTAGTGCGGTGCAGCCAACGCAAACCAGCGCCAGCATTAGCCACAATAGACATTAAAGGCTGATTAATTTCATGCGCAATAGAGGAGGTCAACTGCCCTACAGTTGTGATACGCGATACACGAGCCAAATCTTCCTGAGCAGCCCTTAAGGCATCCTCTGAAGCTCGCCTGTCTGTGATATCTATCACTGTACCCACATAGTCAATCAATTTATCAGAACCAAATACCGGGCTGCCCTGGCCAGTCAAATACAAAACGCTGCCATCGCCGCGGACAATACGATATTCCACTTTAATAGCGGCTTCCATTTGCACAGATTTATTGATCTTCTCCAATACAGATTTTTTATCGTCGGGGTGGATACAAGCGGCGAAGTCAGCAAACAAAATAGTGCGCCGCTGCGGATCTAAACCAAAGATACGACAAAACTCTTCTGAACAAATCAGTGTGTTTTTGTTTAACTCCCAGCGCCAACTACCAGTCCTGCTGATTTGTTCCCCCAAGGCCAAAGAAGTGTCCGCAACCCGCAGCGCCCGCTCCAATTGCAAACGCTGTTGATTCACTTCTTCAATGCTGCTGTATAACCTGGACGTTTCAATCGACACTGCAGCATGAGAGGCTAAAAACTTGAGCACATTCAAATATTGCTCCGTCAGTTGCTCTTCTTTTGCCCTTAGCTCTATATAAAACAGCGCAATTAACCTACCTTGTCTGAGCAAAGGTAAACACAAGGACGTAATGTCAGAGAAACGCTGAAAATAAGGGTCAAGCTCAAATGGAGCACCTTGCTGTCCAGCCTTTACATAGATCAGTTTTTGCGTTCTTATCACAGTGTTTACCAAAGATTTTGGTAAATCGTCCCAATGCGCTTCGCTGTGTACAGCTTCAATAATCACCCCAGCCGTCGTTGTATGAGCCCTGGCTTCAACCGTCAGGCTATCTCCCGCAGGCTTTAGCAGCAGCACCCTTTGAGCACTAGCTTGCTCAACCATGATGGTCAAAAGTACCTGCATTAATTTTGTATAATCGGTCTGTTCGGTAATAGCTCTGGAAGCTTTGAGCAAGTTGGACAGGTAACGACCGCTGGCGCTATCAGAGATGTTTTGAGGCTTTGCTGTTCCTATCTGTTCAGAAACACCAGCATAACTGCAGAACTTTTCCAACTGTCGCACCTTGCTGTAGGCTGCCCAATCCTTGTAACACTGAATGGCCTGTTGCAGATAAGCAGTAGCAGCTGTCATTTGTTTATGATCTGCTGCCAATCTGCCAGCCCGCTCATAAGCTAAGGCTTTGTATTGAATAAAATCTTTAGTTCTGTATAGCGTTATCACAGCTTCATAGGCCGTCATCGCTTTAAAAGTTTCACCACTAAAACGCCATAACTCGGCCTGAAGAATTGCGGCCCTATCTGCAAAGCTGGTTGGATTTAACTCAGCCCAACTATCAATTTTTTGCTTATGCTGAAGTACTTCTCGCATCACCTCGGCGTCTGGTTCTGTCACGGCTGCCATTACAGCCATGGCTCTGAAAAAATGATAATCCAAAAGATGGATATGGGCTGGTGCCGACCAGTAGTAATCTCCTGCTTTGTCCAGACTGTTCACTGCGTCCTGATATTCGCAAGCCAAATAATGTGATATGCCTTTGTATAACCAATACCAGAACACTAGCGTAGACATACGCTCTGATAACTTATCTTCACAGAGCTGTTCGCTGGCCTGCATTAGGTTATGGCCAGAAAATGTATTACCTTTGCCCTGATGCAGGTTTTCAACAAAAGCCTGCTGAGCAATAAAGATCAGCTCAACATCGGTAAATGCCACTTTTCTGCTGAAATCCAAACCACGCTGAGTTTCCTGTAACACTTTATCCAGGGGCTTGCCTACACTAAAGAAATTAACCACCTGATGACAGATAGAAAAACAAGCAGTGGCTAAATCGCCATAGGTGATTGAGGCGGAGTAACAGGCACTGGCGCAGTCCATAGTAAAAGACAGGGGCTGAGTCCAGACACTAAGTTGATCCAATATGAGCAGTGTTTTTGCCTCATATTCAACAAACTGATGGTTTACGATCAAAGAGCGGGCTAACTGACAATACGCCATGCCTTTTTCATACTCACCATACCTGTGACCTATCAAGACACCAATCCAGCCTAACGCAGCAGTAGTTGCGCCGTTTACGCCATAATCCAGTGCCAATTCCAGCGCATAACACAACTGGATAAAATGCAGATTTTCATTAGTAAAACTAGCAGGAACAGACAAAGAAGCTAACAAGTCTGATATAGCCTCCACCTGAGGATCGTCCATCATGGGCAGCTGTAAAAAACCCTGACGGAAATCTTCCTCCATTCGCTGCTGCAACTGGTTATAGGCTTTGAGACAATCGTCATTCGATGGAGACGGGCTGATCACAATATCAAATAGCTGCAAACCTTTTAATGCGACATCCACAGCCTCCTGATAAGCTGAACGACGTAAACAAAGCTCCGTCAGCAGGCGGTATGCGCGGGCACCGGGAACGGCACCACTGTTTAGTTGCAGTACCTCGGTCAGAATAGCAAAAGCGGTTTCTAAGCGCCCAGTCAGCATTTCACACTCAGCCAACTCCAGTCGCAATGAGGCTAAAATTTGTTTATGGTCATGGCTACTTTCGCTGAGCAGAGTTCCTGCGAACTCAATGAAATATAAAGCGGACTGACAGGAATTAGCTCTTTTTGCTCTTTGTGCTGCATCTAAAGCACAACGCAAAATATGTTGGCGCTCTTCTTTTTCTGTCAATAAATCAGACGCTCTGGATAAATGCTCGATCGCGCTGAAGAGTTCATCATCCCGTTCACTGAGGATGGCACCACTCAGTAAACGCCGTCCTATCATCAGATCCAATCGGCTGATTTCTTCCTCACTAATCAGCGCCTTGGTCGCACTGTGCACCAGATCGTGATAAAACGCATAGCCGCTATCCGTTTTATACAGCACATCACTAAGCAAAGCTGGCATCACCCGGCGTTGAATTTCGTCAGGTTCTAAACCAAACAGGTCAACCAGAAACTCTAACTCAGCCTGACGGCCTATGCAGGCCAAACCAACAAGAAGTTGCTGAGTTTCAGCAGGCAACAACTGATAACGCTGCAAAATATCCTGCGCCACGTTGTCCGTGTAAGCTATAGCTTCAATAGCCTGCTGGTCACAAAGCCAATTACTGCTTTGGGGTTCACGGCTGACCAGCCCTTTTTGCACTATAGTTTTTAAGAACTGACTGACGAAAAATGGATTACCTAAGGTTTTAGCCAACACCAGCGGAGCTAAATCCAAAACTTTTGGGTGGCTGGTCTGAAAGGTTCTGGCAATAATTTTTGTTACCTGACGACTGTCCAGAGGCTGTAATTGCAGGTCAACTACAAGGGCGAATTCAGGATCTGTCACGGCATTGCGAAACACCTCGGTCTCATTTCGTCCTCTGGCTCCCACCAATACCATCAGAGGTAAAGGCGAATGCGCCGACATTAATTGACTGACAAAATTCTGGCTGGCCTTATCCAGCCACTGAATATCATCCAGGGCGATCACAAAAGGACGTTCTGATGTGGCCAGCGCCAATATCATTTTCTGCAGAACTTGCTTGGTAATATCATGTCTTCCGGCCGGAATTGAATAGCCAGTATCTTCAGTAAATACCGAACTGAGCTCAGGGAACAAACTAACAGCCGAGGTTTTACAGCTGGTCAAGTTCTGCTCTAAACGTTGTTGCCAAAATCTGAGTTCTGTCGGTGGCTGTTTCATCAGCTCTTTTAAACAAAATCGAAATGCTTGGATCAGCGTGGTATAAGGCACATCATTTCTGTATTGCTCAGCTTTACCTGCGGCTACGCAAAATCCGGCTGCATTTAAATCGGAAACAAAAGCCTGGATCAGGGATGATTTCCCCATACCAGCAGTTGCAGTCAGAATCACCATAGTTTTATGCTGATTTACCCTGCAGTGTTGTAAAGCCGAATGCAATTGTTCAGCTTCTTGCTGACGCAGATATAAACTATCGGGGATCTGCAAACTGGTTGGTACATGAAACTGCCCCAACGGAAAAGGGCTGATGTCACCTGTCTCGCGCCAGGCTTTCTGGCAATAAACTAAATCAGCTTCCAGAGCTGCGGCCGATTGGTAACGTTGTGCTGGATCTTTTTCCAGCAACTTCAGTACCAAATTAGACAACCATGCCGGAATACCTAATGTCAGGATATGAGGAGCTTTGACGTCGCACACCAAATGACAATGCATCCAGTCCTGAGGTTCTGCCGTGTCACTCAATTCAAAAGGCAAACGTCCTGTTAAGAGCTCGTAGAACACCACACCTACCGAATAAAGGTCACTACGGCAGTCAATCCTATCCGAGCTTAAGCCTGTATGTTCCGGCGATATATAAGCCAATGAGCAACCTGAATAGGATTCAGCAGCTTCAGACTCCGTCCGCTCCAACTTTTCCGCAAAGCCAAAACCACTTAAACGCACGACCCCTTCCTGATCGATTAACAGCGTTGCTGGCTTGATATCCTTGTGTACCAGGCCGACACCGTGCATCGCCTTCAGAAGCGCTGTAATTTGTATGGCCAGAGGAAAGAAATATTCCAACGGGCAGCCACCTTTAAAACGACGGTTTAAAGGTTCAGCCTGATAGTCGTCATATAGTAGTGTCGGCTGACCAGCCAAAAGGATGGAAGCAATAGGATAAATAGCCCAGGCAGGATCAAGCAGAGCTGACAGAGAAAACTCATTATGAAACAACTTACCGACCTGGTCCTGAACTTCGCCGGAAACTGCACTGGCAATGATAACAGCGCTCTTTCCATCAACCGACGAAAGACCACGACTGTAAGAAATGTCACAAACCTGGCGCAAAGGCTTAAATTTATAGCTACTTAAATCGAGTTTATCCATTATTGCCGCTTCTTCGTTACACACCACTTTATGACTGGGAACAGGTCTCTAACTTTTAACAATATCGTCGATAGTCTTAAGTAGAAGTTCCACATCCACAGGTTTCGGTAAAAATAATAAAGCCCCGGCTTGAGCAATACGTAACTGCGTATCCCAATCGGCATTACCAGAGATAAATACTGTAGGAATAATCACTCCAGCGGCACGTAACTGTTCGAATAATTCGATGCCACTCATCCCCCTGAGCTTGACATCAAGCACCATGAAATTGATATCGCCTAGTAGGTCACTCTGTAAAACAGCTTCAGCAGACTCAAATAACACTGTCTCGTAACTCACAGACAGTAATAAGTTACTTAAAGCTGTTCGAACTGACTGCTCGTCATCAACAATAGCAATCAGAGTTCCTGTAACATCTAGTTTCTGCATATCAATCCCATACTGCTCAGAGCGTAAACATCATCCAAAATCCGTGAGTGCTTTTGGTCTTTGTTTTAAAAAAACAAAGCCCTCCTGAACAGCTGGATCTTTCTCATGATTTTTGCTTACTGTCTGTCGCGCTTTCTGTTTTGGTTTGTGCGGTTAAAGTTGCAGGTGTTCCTGTGATTTTAGGAACACATTCGGCTTTGAACCATAACATAGTCACTGGTTGGCCTGCGACCCATTGTTTCACTACAGGCACTATCTGCTCTCCAATTAACATACCAAGCAAGCCCAACAGAGCTATAGCAGGAGGAGCTGGAGAACGAACTTGTAATAAAGCGTAAATAATACCAACCAATAAACCTACGCCAAGAGATAATAGATATAATTTCATAGAAACCCCTCTGACCTGTTGGTTTGAACGGACAGTGAGCTTTGCAGTGCAAAGAGAAACTGTCCGTTCAAAAACCAAGTTATTTTGCAGCTACAGGCGCCAGCGTTTCATGGGTGCTGACTGTGCGTTGTGGTGCTTTATGCACCATGGTATAGGCGTAATCCACACCCATACCATAAGCACCTGAATGCTCTTTCACCAACGCGACCACTGCGTCGTAGGTATCTTTATGCGCCCAGTCACGTTGCCATTCCAGCAGCACTTGTTGCCAGGTCATAGGCACAACTCCAGCCTGAACCATACGTTGCATAGCATAATCGTGCGCTTCTTTTGTGGTACCGCCTGAAGCATCAGCCACCATATAAATTTCGTAGCCACCTTCGAGCATGGCGCACAAGGCAAAAGTGGTGTTACAGACTTCAGTCCATAAACCTGCCACTACGACTTTCTTTTTACCGTTTTTAGCTAAAGCGTCACGAACTTTCTGGTCATCCCATGAGTTCATTGAGGTGCGTTCCAGCAATGGAATACCTGGAAATACATCCAGTAACTCGGGGTAGGTGTAGCCGGAAAAACCCTGAGTTTCCACTGTAGTGATGGTGGTAGGAATATTGAAAATTTTGGCTGCTTTGGCCAAACCAACTGTGTTGTTTTTTAATGTTTGGCGGTCAATTGACTGCACACCAAAGGCCATTTGAGGCTGGTGGTCAATAATAATCAGCTGACAGTTTTGTGGTGTCAGTACTTCAAGTTTAGGGTTTGCCATTTTGATCATTCCTTTAAGGGTCAGCATTGGATCGCATAAGACCAACACACGGACCTGATTAATAAGCCAAGTTCCGTAAGCACAGTATCAGCAACTAAAAACAAACTATGCTCACTGAGTAAATGTCAGGTACCAAAGTGGAGTGTATGCATTGTGCTCACATCGCACCTGTTACCGCTTTAGTCTGAATAATTCATCAGAACTGAACACATACTAGGAGTGCCTTTGCCGCTTCACCATTATCTGTTTGTATAGCTAGACGCCATCCTGGATTTTTCACAGACTCTGCTTCATTGAACTTTTTACTGCGCCAAAGCCACACCAACACATTAGTTGTTGGCTAACGATTTATAGAGGAGCATGCCAATGGATAAGTCTTCACACAGCGATCTAATCCTGATCAACGGTCGTTTTCATACTATGGATAAGGAACAACCTGTCGCCAGCGCCGTATTAATTCGCGACGGTAAGTTTGTGGAAGTGGGCAGCTCAGCTGAAGTGCTGCGTCACCAAACCGAACAAAGCCAGGTGATCGATCTGAAAAACCGAACCGTTATTCCTGGCTTAAATGACTCTCACCTGCACCTGATCCGTGGCGGATTAAACTACAACCTGGAATTACGCTGGGAAGGGGTACCTTCTGTGGCGGATGCACTGGCCATGCTCAGAATTCAGGCGGATCGTACCCCACATCCACAGTGGGTGCGGGTCGTTGGCGGTTGGACAGAGTTTCAGTTTGCCGAAAAACGTATGCCAACTTTGGATGAAATTAATAAAGCTGCACCTGAAACGCCAGTATTTCTGCTGCATTTGTACGACAGAGCTTTATTAAACCGCGCAGCATTAAAAGCAGTGGGCTATACCAAAGACACACCCAATCCTCCAGGCGGTGAAATTCAGCGCGATGCCAGAGGTAATCCGACCGGCATGCTGATAGCACGACCTAATGCGATGATTTTGTATGCCACTCTGGCGAAAGGCCCTACCTTGCCGTTATCGCATCAAATCAACTCTACCAGACAATTTATGCGTGAGCTCAACCGCTTAGGTGTAACCAGTGCTATTGATGCCGGCGGTGGTTTCCAGAATTACCCCGATGATTATCAGGTGATAGAACGCCTGGCCAAAGACGACCAATTGACAGTGCGTATTGCCTACAACCTCTTTACGCAAAACAAAGGCGCTGAACTACAAGACTTCCAAAAATGGGCTCAGATAGTCAAACCTGGCCAGGGAGATGATTTTTACCGCCATAATGGTGCGGGCGAAATGCTGGTGTTTTCCGCGGCCGACTTTGAAGACTTTGTCGAACCCAGACCCGACTTAGCCGACAACATGGAGCAACAACTGGAGCAAGTAGTGCGGCATTTAGTGGAAAACCGCTGGCCCTTCCGCTTGCATGCCACCTACAACGAGTCCATCAGCCGTATGCTGGATGTGTTTGAAAAAGTGAATAAAGACACCCCATTTAACGGCTTGCGCTGGTTATTTGATCATGCCGAAACCATCACTGAAAAAAATATTGAGCGGGTAAGAGCTTTAGGCGGCGGTATTGCCATTCAGCATCGTATGGCCTTTCAGGGCGAATACTTTATCCGTCGTTATGGCCAGCAGGCGGCACAACAAACCCCTCCTGTAGCGCGAATGTTAGAAATGGGCGTGCCGGTCGGCGGTGGTACAGATGCAACTCGTGTTGCCAGCCATAACCCATGGACAGCTTTG
>NZ_JAIWOI010000228.1 GCF_020217005.1 Rheinheimera sp.
TATTGGTTAGTCTCAGGTAAAACGGTGGGCGGCACCCCTTTGTATCTGGATAAAGATTGTTTACCACGCGATACAGCTTTAGAACTCTGGACTGCTGGCAGCGCCTGGTTTTCTGGTGACGTGGATAAAAAAGGCCGGATTAAAGCAGGACAGCTGGCGGATTTAGCTGTATTAAGTTCTGACTTTTTTACCGTACCTGAAGAAGAAATCAAAGGCATTGAGTCTGTGATGACCATAGTAGATGGCAAAGTAGTGTATGCCGTTAATGACTTCTCAGACCATGGCCCTGCACCTATTCCTGTGGTCCCTGAGTGGTCTCCTGTCACTTTAGTGCCTGGTCATGCCCGGGTACATCCGTTAATCAGTTCCTTACCGCACCAATGTGCAGGCTCTTGTGGTGTACATGGCCATTCACATGATGTGGCGCGCCGCTCCGATATGCCAGTGTCGGACCATAACTCGTTTTGGGGTGTGTTAGGTTGCAGCTGTTTTGCTTTCTAAGGACAGGAGCTAAACCAATGAAACTAACCACTCCGACCTTTTTACAACAACCTGACTTGGGTCTGCTGTTTTTACGCTTTAGTGGCTGCTTGTTGGTGCTGCTGATCCATGGCTGGCCTAAGTTGCTGCATTGGCAAACCGAATTGCAGCTGATTGACGACCCGCTGCATTTAGGCAAAGCCGTTACTTTAGCCTGCGCACTTTTTGCTGAAGTACTTTGCCCTTTGGCCATTATGGCCGGAGTCTGGACCAGGCTGGCGTGTCTGCCTTTGTTATTTTTGTTGCTGGTGTCTATGCTGCTGGTTCACGCTGACTGGACTCTGGAGCAAGGCCAATTTGGCTGGTTGCTGATTATCCTCTTTGGCACTATAGCTTTAGCTGGGCCCGGTCGCTTTGTGCTGTTTCCGGCTAAAAAAGGACAGAGGGTATGAGCGTCGAATCGAAACATCGTTTTCAGGCCATCAGCCTGGGCTTTTTAGCAGGTTATGTGAATACCTTAGGTTTTGTCGCTTTGTTTGGTTTGTTGACTGCGCTCGTCACAGGTAACTTCGTGCTGATCGGCGCCAGTTTAGTCAGTGAATCCAGCTCCGCTGTACTAATGAAGTTTTTAGCTTTCCCAGCCTTTATTTTGGGTATAGCTGCTATTCGTATCCTGACGATTTGGCTGGACACTAAACAGCAGCAAAATTTGCAAATCCAACTGACCGTTTTACTGCAGTTAGTGCTACTGGTGGCTTTTATGGTAGTAGGCTTATTAGCCGCACCTTTTGGCGAAGAACCAACCCCTATGGCGATGATCTGCGGCATGCTGGGCGCAGCTGCTATGGGCGCACACAGCGCTTATACCCGCTTGCTGCTGCCCCATCTGGCTCCAACTTCAATGATGACAGGCAATGTAACTCAAATCGTGTTGGATCTGATTGAGCTGATATTAGGTAAAGGCGATGCTGCAACCAAAACAAGAATTTCTAAGTCTTTCTGGCCTATAGCTGCCTTTGCAGTCGGAGCGATTGTGGCTGGCTTTTGCTATTTGGTTGCGGGGTTCTGGGCTTTATTAGTGCCCATCGGCATTCTGGTATGGCTGCTACGCAAAGAGCATTATTGCAACCTCGAAGCAGAGCAGTCCTGATGCAAGTGAAAGCTCTGACTTCTGTCGCGTTGTTGAGCACTGCTGGCTTTAGCTCAGACCTTGTTGCAGTGGAACTGGAAGGTTTTATTAAACATCAGGATATCTATCAGCAGGAACTGACAGATGCCGATCATCATGCCTTACTCAGTAGGTTTTTACTCCGGCAGAACTGGCAAACCTCGAGTAACAGCAGTCTGCTGCTGGAAGGGATCAGTGCCTATGACTCCAGTTACGACAACCAGACTTTTTCGGTGGAACGTAATACTGCAGATATTCACCAGCTGATTTTTAAAACTGCTGTGGCCAACACCAGTGTCAGCTTAGGCCGCCATGTCTGGTCCATTGGCAATCAGCGCCAGCTCGGCAAAAGAGAAGGGACCAACGTCAGGCGACGTTTTGACGGAGTACTGTTAGATCAGCAATTTAGCAGCGATACCACAGTGTCGTTTTATCATGGTTACAGTGTGAAAAGTAAAGCTAAAGCTTTGGATGACAGCAGAGATCAGGATTTAACCGCAAGCGGCATCATTTTTCGAAAGCAGAAACTGCTGGTTCACGCGATCAATTACCGCGACAGCCGTGGCCAAAGTCAGGATGATATTTATGCGATAGAAACTGAATATCAGCAAAAAGTGGGAGCTTTTGAAGCTTTTTACCAGCTGATTTACCAGTTTGGTGATCGCGGCCCACAACAACTCTCTGCCTGGTTTAGCCAGCTGGAATGGGCTTATACAGTGACACAGCACCGGCTGTCGTTCACTGCCAGTTATGCTTCAGGCGGCGGTTCAAAAGCTACCGATAGCCACGAGTTTCAGCCCCTGTTTGCCAAAGCACCTTATTACTCAGAGGCCGGTGTATTTGCCACCACCAATATTCAGCATATTGGCCTTGGCTGGCTTTATCCGCTGACAGAAAACTTTAGCCTGACTCTGGAGGCAAAAAAACTCTACAAAGCAAAACCAAACGGCGCTATTTACGGCCCTGGCCAAAGCCTGTTGCTGCCGGCTGATCAGCAATCGGGAAAGGCCTTGGCGAATAACTACAGCTTTCAATCCGAATATAAATTCAGCCCGCATATCAGCTTAGAACTGGTAGCGAGCTTTATTGATATTGAAACAGGTAGCAATCAAAGTCCGGCCCTGCGCAATAGCAGCTTTTTTGAGACTATGCTGCATTACCGGTTTTAACCTGATTAAGGCTTAGCCTTAGCTGCTGGATCCACAGGCACTGGCACACCTTTGCTATGCCATTTCATTACGACAAACTTCAATGGGGTTTTACCAGTATTGCGGATACCATGCGAATCCCATGGCGCTGCATATAAAATATCGCCGGCTTTAGCAGCAATATCTTTATCTTTCAGTGACCAGAGACCTTCGCCTTCAATTACCATCAGATACTCTTCTTCGGCATGAATATGAGGTGGGTGAATTTCTTTGCCAGGTTCTATCACAGCCACACCAGTCAGCGCGTCTTGGGTACCAAAAGTAGGCTTGTTGAAGTAGCTGTAAAACATATAACCATCGCCTTTTTCAGCTATAGCCTCGGCCTGTGTCACAATTTGTGATGGCTGATCCGGCTCTGCCGCTGCTGTACTCAGGCAGGTCAAAGCCAAACCCGCAGCTAACCCTAACTTTAATTTAAACATCCCTCTTCTCCTGCTGAATGATCGTGCCTTTACACTGCCCTGAAACGAAGGCGAGGTCAAACAGCTGTTGGTCTGATCTGTGTCACACATACAGAAGAAGTAATTTCGGAAAGCCTGGGTTTTATTGTCATTTCACACAACTAACAATACTGCCCCGCTACCCAACCCGATGCCCAGGCCCACTGGAAGTTGTAGCCTCCTAACCAACCAGTGACGTCGACCACTTCGCCGACAAAATACAGGCCGGGTTGTTTTTTTGCTTCCATGGTTTTGGACGAGAGTTCGTTGGTGTCGACTCCACCTAAAGTCACTTCGGCGGTACGGTAGCCTTCGGTGCCGTTGGGTTTAAAGACATAATGCGTCAGGCTGTCGGCTAAACGCTGCATAGCTTTGCATGGCAACGCTTTAATAGGCTGATTTTGAAATACGTTCAGCTCCAGCAGCTTTTCAACTAAACGTTTTGGCAGCAAACGCGACAAGATAGTTTTGAGTTCCTGCTCAGGGTGTTTTTGCTGTTGCTCCAGCAGGAATTCATTTAAATCCTGCTGCGGCGCTAAGTTGATAATCAGCTCGTCGCCCGGTTGCCAAAAGCTGGAGATTTGCAAAATAGCCGGGCCACTTAAGCCCCTGTGGGTAAACAGCATATCTTCCGGAAACATCACATCATTGGCTTCAGCCGTGACTGGTAATGACACTCCACTGATTTCTTCAAAGACGGCTTTATCGGCTGGTTGCCAGGTCAGTGGCACTAAGGCAGCACGCACCGGCAATACGTTTAAACCAAACTGTTCAGCCAGTTGAAAGCCATAAGCTGTAGCGCCTAAATTCGGCAAACTTAAACCACCACAAGCCACCACTAAACTCTGACAGTTGCGGCTAAGCTGAGGTGTTGTGACTGTGTACACACCATCGGCAAAACTAACGTTTTGAATATCCTGTTGCAGCGCTATAGACACGCCCGCCTTGTCACATTCTTGTTGCAGCATATCGACTATGTCTTTGGCGCTGTCGTCACAAAACAGCTGGCCCAAAGTCTTTTCGTGATAAGCAATGCCGTATTGCTGCACTAAAGCGATAAAATCCCATTGGGTATAACGGCTTAAAGCCGACTTACAAAAATGCGGGTTTTGCGATAAATAATTAGCCGGGCTGGCGTAAATATTAGTGAAGTTGCAGCGGCCACCACCAGACATCAGAATTTTGCGGCCTATACGTTTGC
The DNA here is from genome assembly GCF_020217005.1 of Rheinheimera sp. Taxonomy (GTDB): domain Bacteria; phylum Pseudomonadota; class Gammaproteobacteria; order Enterobacterales; family Alteromonadaceae; genus Pararheinheimera. Next base: position 4,498 of record NZ_JAIWOI010000228.1, read on the forward strand.
CGTTATCCAGCACCAGGGTTTTACGGCCTCTTTTGGCGGCTTCAATGGCACAAAATAAACCTGCGGCGCCTGCGCCAATCACTATCACGTCCCACTGCTGCATTAGTTTGTACTCTGTCTGTTTTGGCTTTTCTGCTGTGACTGGCCATGGCCTGCTTGCTGATAACCCAGCTCAAGCGCGGCGAATTGGTCTCTCTGCCAATGAAACACTGGCAGCTGTTGTTGTTCTTTGTTTAACGAGCGCAATAAACGCTGCAAATTCTGTGTTTTCCAGCTTTGATCAGGATAGTCTGCTGCGTGGCGAATAGCGCACTTATCAAAATCAATGAGCCAAAACTGGCCCTGATTATCCAGCAAAATATTGTGGCAATTTAAATCAGAGTGATACACCTGATGCTGATGAAAAGAGGCGATCACAGCACCAAGCTGTTGCCATTCTAAGTTGGTCAAAGGCCGTTGTTGCAGCAGATGAGCCAAGTCTATGGTGTCAGGAATACGTTCAATCAAAATATCAGCGCTATAGCTAAATCCGTGCTTTTGATACAAAGCAGCGCAAGGCCGTGGCACAGCCAAACCCCATAAGCGCATTTGCCAAAGTAAACTAAATTCCGCCATAGCCCGGCTTTGGGCTGCAGGCTCTGACCAAAACTTGTCTTTGTTGATTTTTCCGACCAAACCGCCGCGATAATAATGCCGCAGCACCGCCTCCTGGCCGTTTGGCTGGCGGATAAACCAGACTGTATTACGGCCTTTCGATTGGCCTGTGACTAAGCCCTGCTGTTGCCAGTAATCAGATTGAAAATACGCCATCTCAAAGTTCGGATAAAAGTGCGGATCAAACCAGGCTAAAGCATTGGCTGAACTTAATTTTTTAATTTCAGCCATCGGCAATAAATAGTGCACCTGTTCCATGATACGAGCCACAGCGCCTTGTTGCTGCTGGTAAAGTTTTAAACCTTTTTCCCCGGTTTGTATGGCCAGTTCTGGTTGCTGAATAAGCTCAGCGACAGTACAGACCAGATCGGCGGCTGTGGTCACCTTAAAATATGCCTGTTGCTGTTGCAGCAACTGAAACACCAGCTGAAAATTAAATACATGTGGGCCAGACAACACGGCTTTACCAAAAGCCATAGCTTCCAGCGGATTATGCCCACCGCGTTCAATCAGGCTGCCACCGATAAAAACAAAGTCGGCCAGTTGATACCAGCTTAATAACTCGCCCATTGAATCACCAAGCCAGACTTGGGTACTGGCGTCAGGCAGACCATTCAGGCTGCGACGGACAAACTTCAGTTGCTGCTGTTGTAATAGTTCTGCCACAGCATCAAAACGCTCAGGATGCCGTGGCACCAGCACTAGTAATAACTGTGGGAACTGCACTTTTAACTGCTGATACGCCTGAATAAGTAGCTCATCTTCACCGGCATGAGTGCTACCCGCCACCCAGACAATCCGGCCTTGCAGCAAAGGTTTTAAGCTTTGTGCCAGTTGAGTGCTGCTTTTTGGCACATCCAGTTCAAATTTTACATTACCCGCCACCTGCACTCTTTGCGCACCCAGGACTGAAAAACGCCTGGCGCTGTTTTTGTCCTGAGTCAGAATTTGGCAGATCTGTTGCAACATAGGCTGAGTGAAAAGGCTAAAACGACGATAACCTCTGGCAGAGCGCGCCGATAAGCGGGCATTGACCACCAAAGTCGGAATAGCCAGCGCTTTGCAGTTTGCCAACAGATTAGGCCAGAGCTCCGTTTCCAAAATCAGTAGCAACTGCGGTTGCATGTACTTTAGCCAATGCCGCATCAGTATTGGGTAATCAAAAGGCAGGTAACAATGCACAACTTTTTTGCCCAACTGTTGTTGGTCGGCCTGAAATTTTTCGATAGCAACTGAAGCCGTAGGCGTAGTGCAGGTAATAGTAAAAGGCAGATGCGGGTATTGCTGTAAAAGTTGCTTAATCAGAGGTTTGGCGGCGTTAAACTCCCCTACTGAGACTGTATGCAGCACTATGCCGTCTTTGACCTGTGCTTCAGGCAGCTTCAAGGCAAAACGTTCAGCAAAACGTTGCCGATAGGCCGGATCTTTGTGCGAGCGCAGCAGCAAGTACAACAGCAACAAAGGCGTAATGACCACTATTAATGCTGAATAAAACAATAGCGCCACCCGGGCCATTCCACTGCCTGCTCTGAACATTTTCGTTAATCCGTGACAGGCAACATTTGATGCCAACTTTGCTCGCTGAAAGGTACTGAGCTATTTAATACCTCACCGGCCAGCACTTTGTCATAACAACGCTGGTAGGCTGCAGCCATAGTCAGATGATCAAAACTGGTTTTGGCAAAATGATGACAAGCTTCGCGATCGTACTTATGAATGTTTTGTACAGCGTCTGCCAGCTCTGTATAACTGGTTGACAATAAACCAATATCAGGCCTGGTAATAATTTCCGGTATAGCGCCATAAGGTGTGGCAAAAACCGGAGTGCCCAGATACAAAGACTCAATAATGGCCAAACCAAAAGGCTCGTGCCAACGCACCGGAAAAATCAGGCCTTGAGAATTACGCACCAACTGATTTTTTTGCTCGCCACCTACCATGCCATGAAAGCGTAAATGCAGATCCGGATGGAAATAAAAACCACGGCTGCTCAGGCTAAAGCGCACGCCACCCAACACATGCAGTTTGGCTCCGGCTTGTTTAGATACAGCCACAGCACCGGCCAGATTTTTAATAGGCCATTTGGCTTTGCCTAAAAAATGGAAGTAATTCTGCGGCTTACCTAAATTTGGCTGACCATATTCGGTCCAGTCCAACCCGTTATGCACATAACAGTCGGCATGGTGATTAGCTGCATGGCGGGCACTTAAAAATACAGTATTTTTACCATAAGTGCGGGCACCTTCAGCGTTGCCATGTTCAGTGCTGATATAAGGCACATCCAGTTCCCCATCAAATGGCTGATGAAAATGCACTATGTCAGGCCAACTGCCAATTTGCTCGCGCATAGATTTGGCCGGATCGTAACGGCTGGCATTTTTTGGAAGTTCTGGTGCACTGCCCCACAATAAGCGCACTTCATGACCAGCAGCTTGCTGAGCCATTAATAAACCCCAGACAATACGCTCAGTGCCGCCATAGTCTTTTGGTGGTAATGAAAGACGACTGACCATTACATGTAATATTTTCATTTTAAAAATTCCATAGGCTATATCTGAAGGCCCTATAATGAGGGCCTTCAAGCTGTTATCCCTTCACTTGCTTAGCTTTTGCATCAGCCACCATAGTGGCCAAAGCGGCGTATTTATGAAACGCATACTGGCCCAGCACTATCGCCATCAGTAAACCACGCCAACCGTCGAGGAAACCCAAACGCAGCACATATTGCTGAATAAAGTCGGTGAAAAAACGCAGAATGGCAAAACCCAAACTGGCCTTTTTACCACGGGCGAATTTATCTTCAGCACCTAAACAGGCATATTTCACATGCTTTTCCTGACAATGCTGATAACTTCGCCAGCTGTGGTGAATAATGGCCGATTTTAATACCCGCACTTTTTCATAGGGTAACAATAGGGTTTCGTGCACCTGACGATCTTTAAAGCTGGCACCTGTTTTTAGAAATAATTTACCCTGCGGAGTGGAGTAACGACCATGTTTCAGCAACTTGCCAAAAAAGTAAGTGTGCCATGGCATTTTGATAAAGTTGGCGTCTAAATCAGGCTCTGCCAATACCTGATCAATTTCCACTTTCAGCTCAGGTGTTAACACTTCGTCGGCGTCTATGCTCAATACCCAGTCATGTTCACACCAGGCTAAAGCACGGTTACGCTGCGGGCCAAAGCCTGGCCAGTCGGTTTGATAGACTTTGTCGGCGTACTTTTCTGCTATTTCTACTGTTCTGTCTTTACTGCCGGAGTCGACCACTATCAGTTGATCAACCCAGCCAGCAAGCGACTTTAAACAAGCTTCAATACGGTCTTCTTCATTGCAGGAGATAACAAAACAGGAAATTTTACGGCTGCGCATGCTCATACCTCGTCCTGCTTGGCTGGGGTAAATTGTACCTTCGACAGATCACCAGACAGATGATTATTGCGGATAGATTTCAGCTGGAACCTGTATTTCAGATTACGCCAAAACGAAGTACCGCCTTTGCGGGTGCCGCCACTCATTTTGTCTATTTCGCTTTCAAACCGGCTGGCCGACCATAAACGGTAAGGCAAGATTGAATACACAGTCAGGTTTAGCTCTGGGTAAAACTGCAGATCAACATCCACAGGGCGAAAAAACTTAGGCCGACTCAACAGCTTTTTTGCACCTTGCAGCGTTAAGGCATAACCCGTGGTGCAGTTCGGAACTTTGGCAAAATTCACTAGTTGATAACCATCACCCAGATCTTTTTTCTGCTCGCCAGTGCCTGCTCTGTCATCGGCTAATTTGATCATATCCCAGTGGTTTAATTGGCTGATTTTTTCCAGTACGGTCAGAAACTCAGGCTCTAAATCGATATCGTCTTCCAGAATAAAGGCCATGGCGATATTTTCATCCACCATACGCTGCCATAAAGTGCGGTGACTTAAATAACAGCCAATTTCGCCTGGTGACAAAGGACGGCGGAATTTCTTCTGGTTTAATGCAGGATCATAACAAGCCGCTACTTCAGCCTGGCTGAGGTTTTTGCCATAAATAGCACTGAAGCGTTCAGCGTCCAAACCCAGCTTATGCAGCTGTTTTTTGGCTGACTCATAACGCTCAGGGTTGGAGTCCAGATTAATTAACCAGATTGGGTATCCTGCAAACTGTCCCATGTTTTTCTTCCACTTTATTCTGCTTCTGTGCAACGATTTTACCTGAACGCCTTCTAAAGACAGAGCTTTTTTTCCCGCAATGCCGCTGAAGACAGGGCACATACAGAAAAAGTTCTTTTGCAATAACTAAGATCCGTTAAAATGCCTTCAATCACAGAGCTAAACAGAGCCTCCTATGTCAGATTTAAAACAAAGCTTTTTAGATAGTTTGAAACGTCACCGTGACGCCTTTGCCACAGTAGAAGCCTATCACGAGCAAGCCATGCAGCTGTTGGACGCAGTACAAAACTGCTTAAAACAAGGCGGTAAAGTGGTATGGATGGGCAATGGCGGCAGCGCGGCTGACAGCCAGCATTTAGCAGCTGAATTTATGGTGCGTTACAAAGCAGAACGTGGCCCGCTGGCTTCTATCGCCTTAACAACAGACACATCTATTCTGACAGCCCACGCCAACGACTACCATTTTGACAGCGTGTTTGAGCGTCAGGTGTTAGGTTTAGTCCGCCCACAAGACGTGGTGATTGGCCTGACAACTTCTGGCAAAAGCCCAAATATCAATTTAGCTTTAAAAGCCGCCAATGACTTAGGTGCTTTCACAGTTGCCCTGACGGGTCGTGATGGTGGTTTAGTCAAAGACATCGCCAAACTGCCTATTATCGTGAAAAACGACGAAACCGCCCGGATTCAGGAAGTGCATA
>NZ_JAIWOI010000375.1 GCF_020217005.1 Rheinheimera sp.
TGTTTATTGGCCATTGGCTGTGCGAAGCTTTAGATATGGCCATAGTAGGTACTAACTGATGATTAACCTGAGCCTGCTGCAAAATTTGTCTTCTGCTTCTGTACTGGTAGTAGGTGATGTGATGCTGGACCGCTATTTTAATGGCGACTCGCAGCGTATATCGCCTGAAGCCCCAGTGCCTGTGGTGAAAATCAGCAAAATTGAAGACAAAGCCGGTGGTGCTGCCAACGTGGCACGCAATATCGCCCATCTGGACGGTAAAGTAGGCTTGTTAGGTATTATTGGTCACGACAGCGCTGGCGAATCCTTGCAGCAGTTGCTGGCTGGTGAGCAGATTCATTCTGAACTGCTAAGCCAGGATCACAAACCTACCATTGCCAAAATGCGGGTGGTGTCACGCCAGCAACAAATAGTGCGGTTGGATCAGGAAGAAATGTTCAGCAGCCAAGATGCACAACTGCTGGCAGAACGTTTTGCCGCTGTGTACCAAAACTACGATGTGATCCTGTTCAGTGATTACAACAAAGGCTCGTTGCAGCAGATTTCTAAAATGATCAAACTGGCCAAAGCGGCCGGCAAAACTGTCTTGGTTGACCCCAAACAAGCCGACTTGTCGGTCTATGCCGGTGCTGATGTCATCACGCCAAATTTAGGTGAATTTAAAACCGCAGGCGGCAAAACAGCGTCAGTGGAAGAAATGCTCAGTTCAGCCCGTGAACTGATGCAAAAAGCCGGTTTAGCCTCAATTTTATTAACCCGCAGCGAACAAGGCATGAGCCTGATTACCGCTACTGAACATCATCATTTCCCGGCCCAGGTATTGGAAGTCAGTGATGTCACTGGTGCTGGGGATACCGTCATCGCCACTTTAGCTGTGATGTTAAGCGCTGGCATGTCCTTGCATGATGCCACTCAGCTGGCGAACTTAGCGGCTGGTATAGTGGTAGGCAAAGTGGGCGCAGCGACAGTTTCTCCTGAAGAGCTGGCCGCTAAGCTGAACAAAGATTTATTCCGTCAGGGCGATTTTTATCAGACGCCTTTTGACAAAGTACTGCAGCATATTCAGTTTGCCCGTCAAAACGGCGAACGTATAGTGTTCACCAATGGCTGCTTTGATATTTTACACGCAGGCCATGTACGTTATTTAGCTCAGGCCAAGGCGTTGGGTGACCGCTTAGTGGTGGGCCTGAATTCAGATGCTTCAGTGCGCCGTTTAAAAGGCGAGCAGCGCCCTATCAACAGTCTGGAAGACCGCGCCACAGTGCTGGCAAGCCTCGCCAGTGTCGACTGGGTGGTGCCTTTTGGTGATGACCTCGCCGAAAACGATACGCCGTTACAATTAATCAGCACTATTTTGCCAGATGTCTTAGTCAAAGGCGGCGACTACAGTATTGACACCATAGTAGGTGCGGATGTAGTGATAGCTCATGGTGGTGAAGTGCAGGTGCTGACTTTTGTTGATGGCCGCTCCACCAGCAAAGTAATACGGAAAATTCAGGATTTACAGGGAAATAACTGAGTTGTCGCAGCCGCTAAAATCTATCTGTATTCTGCGTTTATCCGCTATCGGCGATGTCTGCAACGCAGTTTCTGTGGTGCAGGCCATTCAGCGTCAGCATCCGCAGGCACAGATCACCTGGATCATCGGCAAAATCGAAGCCCGTTTGCTGGAAGGTTTGCCCGGTGTACGTTTTGTCGTCTTTGATAAAAAGCTGGGCAAAGCGGCTTATAGCCAGCTAAAGCAGGATTTAAGACACGACTGTTTTGATGTGCTTTTGCATATGCAAGTGGCCTTTCGCGCTAATCTCGCCTCTTTGTGTATCAAGGCCCACAAAAAAATTGGGTTTGACTGGCACACCGCCAAAGAGCTGCATGCGCTTTTTATGCGTCACCGCATAGAAGCCGCGCCACGCAGCCATGTACTGGATGGCTTTCGCCAGTTTGCCAAAGCTATTGGCGTATCAGAGCAAGAACTGGGTCAGACTCCAACATGGCAGCTGCCTATTCCTGCAGCGGACGAGTTATGGGCTAAAGAGCAGCTAGCAGCCACTGGCAACTCACGCGTCTTGATCATCAGCCCTGCAGCCTCAAAAGCCGAACGTAACTGGCTACCAGAGCGTTATGCGGCTTTGGCCGATTATGCGAACTCTAAAGGCTTTGCGGTGATCTTATGCGGCGGCCCAACTGAACTGGAACGCACTTTAAGTCAGGCCATTCTGGCATCGGCTCAGCATCCCATCACAGATCTCACCGGCAAAACCAATTTAAAACAGTTGCTGGCGTTGTTAAAACACGCAAGTGTAGTTTTAGCGCCCGACACAGGCCCTGCTCATATGGCGGTAGCTGTAGGTACGCCTGTGATAGGTTTATATGGCCATAGCAACCCGGATCGCACAGGCCCTTATTTATTCCGTCAGTATGTGGTCGAGGTCTATCACCAGTCGTTGCTGGAGCAACAAGGCAAAACTGCAGCAGAGCTGAAATGGGGCACACGGGTGAAAGGCAGCGATATTATGCAAAAAATTGCTGTTGAGGCTGTGACTGCTATGTTCGATAAAGTAGTGGCCGAACAGCAGTTATGAGCCAGCAATTATGAAAAAGATGCAAAAGGCCGCGTTTCTGGACAGAGATGGTGTGATTAATATCGATCATGGTTACGTCAGTAGCCCGGACCAGTTCGAGTTTATCGACGGAGTGTTTGAGGCTTGCCGTCATTTACAGCAACAAGGTTACCTGCTGATCGTAGTGACGAATCAATCAGGTATAGGCCGCGGCTACTACAACGAACAACAGTTTCATGCATTAACTGACTGGATGAAAGCGCAGTTTGAGGCTCATGGCGTGACTCTGACCGATGTGTTTTTTTGCCCTCATCATCCGGTTAATGCCAAACCCCCTTATCAAATCGACTGCGATTGCCGTAAACCTGCACCAGGCATGTTGTTGCAGGCCATCAACAAGTATCAGATAGACCCGGGCCAAAGCCTGATGCTCGGTGATAAAAAAGCCGATATGCAGGCCGCAAAAGCAGCTGGTGTTGGCCGCAAAGTACTGGTGTTATCAGGCCAAAATCTGACAGCTGAAGAGCAGGCCAGCGCCGATGAAGTCTGGCCTTCGATTCAAGCGGCGCTGGAATTAGTTACAAACTAAACTTCTGGCTCGCACTTTTACAAGGAATGTAATGCAAAAACTCTTAGCTACGTCCTTAGTACTGCTGATATGCGCTGGCCTGTTTTTTATAGCCAGCAATGCCAAAATAACTCAGCCTCAAACCCCACAAAACTCTGATTTTCAGCAGCCTCAGCTAACAGCTTTAGCTGCTGAGCCTGAACTCATCCCACAAGCCAATTCCAGTCCGGCAACGCCAAATTCAGCGGAGCAGCTGGTCGTTATTGCACGACAGGACTGGAAACTGGACCAGCCTCTGCACACTCAGCTGACAGAACTGAAAAGTCGGGCCAACCAGGGCGATCTGCTGGCCACTTACATGCTGGCTATGAACCTGAGATTTTGCGCTACGGCAGCGCTAAATGAAACCGACTTAGAAGCTCGCTTACAGCAGGCGTATGACTATAAAGACGACGGTGTTGCCATCATCACAATCAAGGAACGCTATGAGTTTTGTGCCGGAATAGACCAACAGCAACGCGATGAGTTTTACGCTTATTTAGAAACTGCCGCCAAAGCGGGTTATGTACCAGCTCAGGAGGAGATGGCCACAGTCACGCCAGAGCAATTTATGCAATTGGCTGGTGCAACAGAGCTTGAACGCGAAGCCTATATCCAAAAGCGGCAAGACTTAATTCAGCTACAGCTTTCATTATTAGAGTCCGCATCGCAGCACGGCAGCATCAAAGCGCTGATCACCCTGTCGACTATGCACCACTCACAAAACTATGGCGAACATGGCCGGGCTAAATCTTATGCCTTCAACCTGTTGATCCTGGAACTAACAGACGACAATGGATTACACAGCAGATACTCAGACTTTGTGCAACGTCGTGAGTCAGAACTTACACCAGAGCAAATTGAACAAGCTCAGGCTTTGTCACAGCAGTGGCTGGCAATAATCAAAGCCAATGGCACTCTCTATCCGCAATAACCATTTGCCTTTTGGCCACCTTTCCAGCCACTCGTTGTCAAAGCCTCAGAAATCAAAACAAAGTTACACATAAAAATAATGCGTTTATCATAACGAAAAAAATTGTTAATTTACCTTTTTCAGTAATAAAAGGACTTGTAGAAATGAAGAAGACTTTGTTGATTGGTTTGTTGACCTTGTTTCCCATCATGGTGTTTGCCCAAAACTCCGATGCAGAAAAACAGCAGCTGCTGCGGGAATTCAAACCTTACGCCACGTATTTTGGTTTCTCGGGTACGGAGCAGTACCTGAATTTTGCCAATAAAATGGAAAGGTTAGTTGTGGGCTCATATACCGCAGGCCCAGCGCTGGAAGAGGACCCTGTCTATATTGCGTTGAATGGTATTCCTTATCACTCCTTAACTGCAGAACAAAAACAGCAGGTGGAAACCATGATGCAAACCCGTCGTCAGCACTTGGCTGATGTGCTTGGTGTGCCAGTTGAAAAGCTGGAAGCATCCATGGACGCCTATTTAAATTATCGGGATTTGGCACACTCTTTATACAAGTTGGAGCAAAAGAAAAAGGGAGTTGTCAGCACTTCTGCTGAAGACGACGAGGACGAGAAAACAGAAGTGATAGAAATTAAAGCCCGCAAACTGGACGACTGGGGCGGCTACGGCTCTGTTTGGATGAGCGTGGGTTTGAGAGATATCGCAATGGGCATGGGTATCGCACCACTAGTAAATTTTACTGTCTATTTTGAAAGTCGCGGTACAACGCAGGTTTTCCGCTATAGCAATACAGCTGGAGCTTACTCTATCCGGCCCTAACAACCTGTAGACAGAAGCTGTCCAACATGTGATAGCCCAATAATTCTGAACTAGCGCAGAAACATATACCTCAGAGGCCAGAAGTTTCTGGCCTCTGGCTAACTTTTACACCAGCTCTAACATCACTTCAGCTTTGCTAACTTCAAACTGTTTAGGTTCGTCGACATTCAGCGCTGTCACCACACAATCATCGACCACCATAGCGTAGCGTTTTGAACGTACACCACCAAAATCACCGGTCTCCACATCCAGGCCAATAGCTTTAGCGAATTTGCCAGCACCATCCGCTAAAAATACGATGTCCGTGGCGTTATGAGCTTTGCCCCAGGCGTCCATCACATAAGCGTCATTGACCGAAGTACAGATAATACGATCGACGCCTTTATCAAAAAACTGCTGCGCATGTTCAATAAAACCAGGTAAATGAGCTGCGCTGCAGGTTGGAGTAAAAGCACCAGGTACAGCAAATAACACCACTTTTTCGCCTTTAAAGACTTCAGCTGTAGTCAGGTTGACAGGGCCATTGTCGGTTAAACGCGCAAAGGTCACTTCCGGTAAGGTATCGCCAATATTGATCATAAATTTATCCCTTTTAATCCAGCTAATTCAGTTATTGCCGTTAATTTAGTTAATCCAGGGCAGCTTTGACATAGACATCAAATCTGTTGTTTTTGCCTTCAATTTGCATGCTGGGTTTTTGCCCTGCTAAAAACTCTGCATAACCAGGCCTTTTGACCACTACTCTTTTGCTGGCCAAGTGCCAGGCGAGCGGAAACAACGCATCGGCGTCGTCATCCGTACCTACCACCTGATGAAAGGCCTGCATTTCTTTTTTCACCAAAGCCGATTTTTCACGAGCCGGAAACATCGGATCTAAATACACCACATCCGGGCTTGGCAATTGGGTTAACGCCTGCTGTGACGGCGCAAAGACCAGTTGCATACGTTCAGGCAGCCAGTAGGCTAACTCCGGATCAAGGGCTGCGCGGCGCAAACCATCCGCCAATAAAGCAGCCACTGCAGGCTGACGCTCCACTAAAGTCACTTTCGCACCTAAACTGGCTAACACTAAGGCATCACGGCCTAAACCCGCTGTTGCGTCTACTACGGTTAAACCCGGCTTTTTGGTGAGGCCCACAGCTTTAGCGATAGCTTCACTTTTACCACCACCAAATTTACGTCTATAAGTCGCTGCACCACTGGCAAAGTCGACCAGTATATCGCCTTGTTTATTCAGCTCTGTGTTGCGCAGCACCAAAGCATCGCCCGTCCAGTATAAATACCAGCCCTGGGGCGAATCTGTAGCGTGCAAACCATAACCTTGTTGCAGGCTTGCTGCCAGTTCAGGAGGAAAATCAGGCTGGGTCAAATAACGAGTGCTGGACATAGTGTCACTTTAACTTTTCACATCAGGGAAAACTATGGCTAGTGTAACCGCCATAGCCCTGTTTAAAAAAGGGGTCAGAACACATTGTTAACAGTTAACAATGTGTTCTGACCCCAATTTATGTTTATAGCTTGCGGATATTATCTGCGCCATCGCGGTCGATTAGGCGGACAAAAGGATCCACCCCGACATAAAGTGGCTTCTGCTCCAGCACCAACTCAATGCTGTTTTCGCCAGTCACCAACTGATGTTTTTTCAGATAAATCACACCACTTTCGCCCGTGGTTTGGTCCGGATCGACACTAAATACACCTATGTCGATTTGCTCAGCCAAAGCTTGGGGGGTTTCTACCCCTTTTTCATCAGCCACTAATTTGTCGGCATGCAGAATCAAATTCAGTTGGAACTTGCCATCAGCCAGTTCAGTGACTTTGGCGTCTTTCACCCTTAAATCATACAAAGTGATGTTATTAAACAAATCGTCAATAAAGGCTTTCTCCTCAACCGCTGTGTTCTGGCTTAAATAACTGACCAAATCTAAAGTGGTTGGGAAAGGATCATTGCGATAACGATAGCGTTCATTAAAGGCCTTTAAGTTGGCATTTAAGCGTTCTTCACCTAAACGGTCTTTAATCGCCATCATTACCACTGAGCCTTTTTGGTAATGAATATAACTCTGGCTTTCTGAGCGCAGTAATGGCTGCTCGCCAATACGCTCACCTGAGCGACCTCTTAAGTAGCCGTCCAGCTCGTACTTGAGGAATTTACGGATTTTGTCAGCGCCGTATTTTTTCTCCATCACCATCAAAGCTGCGTATTGCGACAAACTTTCTGAAATCACGGCGCTACCCTGCACATCCGCAGCGCCTACCTGGTGGCCCCACCATTGGTGGGCCACTTCGTGAGCAGTGACGTAATACACAGCATCAATATTTTCAGGATCGCGCAAGTCGGTAATAAAACCTATTTGCTCGGAATAAGGCACAGTATTGGCAAAACTCTGCGCAAAGCTGCGATAACCGGGAAACTCGATAATACGCAGCTGTTTATGCTGATATGGACCAAAAGCAGCAGTGAAGTAATCAATGGAGTCTTTCACCGATTCCACCATACGATCCACGTTCCACGGATGGCCTTTATGGTAATACACCTCAATAGCCACGCCATTGTGCTCTGCTTTTTTCACTTCATAACGGCCTGAACTGATGGAGTAGAAATTCACCATTGGCTGGTCCATTTTATAACTGAAGTAATTACGGCCATCCTGTTGCCATTGTTTCTGCAGATAACCAGGCGTTAACGCGATCTGATCGCCTTCAGTGGATATGGTGGCTTCAAACTGAATAAAGTTGCCATCAGGACCAAAGAAGTTCTGTGCATAAAACTTCGAATCTTCCAGCTTGTTGGCTCGTTCATTTGGCTCTAAACCACGTTTTAAGCGCTCATGTCTGTCCTGCAGCTCAGCTCCTTCCTGATAACCAAAAGTAGGCAATAACTCCCAGTTATTAATAAAAGTGCCGTTTTCAACTACAGTCACATCAAAACCTGTTTCACGTAAGCCTTTAGATTCGCGGGTTAATTCAATCACGCCTGCAACTGTGGCACCAGCGGCGACCGGAGTGCTGAAGGTCAGCCATGAAGTGCGGAATTTGGCATCTCGTTCACTTAAGCTGGCACCATCAATGGCAATAGTCATTTGCTTTGTATTGTCCGGCCAGTTCACCAAGACTTTTTCGATGGGCTGCGCTGACTTGTTTTGCCACTGAATATTCATCCGGGCCACCACTTTCTGCTGTGAAGGGAACAGGTCAATTTGCGCATTCACATGGGTAGTCACCAAGGCTGGCAGAGCTGCATACTGAATAAAGGCTTTTTCATAATCAGCCTGTAAATCTGTTGTTTCTTCCGCCGTAGTGTAGTTATTCAGCAGTATGGTCTGCTGATAGATAAAAGCACCAGTAGCAACAGCTACCACAGCAGAAACAGCAATCACGGCTTTACCAGCTTTACCTAAGTGATAACCTAGTTTACTTAAGCGTATTTTCAGGCTTTGTAGTGGACCTCTATGATACAAACCATAACCCAGTACAAACAATATGCTGGTGATCGCGCCCCAATACAGCATGTAAACCGAATGGGAGGTTAATCTGTTGGCATATTGGTTTAAGTCAGAAAAACCTATGCTAGGTGATGAGCTAAAGTTATACAAGCTATGGCCGAAACCCCAGGATGCCATCACCAGTGTGCTTAAGAAGTAGCCCACAAACAGTCCCATTCCGACAAACTTATTCGGGCTTAACACTTGCAGGAAAAACGCTAGCACAGCACTCATCATATAGGGCAGTAAAACAAAATAGCCAAGGCGGATCAGGTACTGGCTTAACTCAAAGTTCTCAATTCCTTTAATCAACTGGTAACCCATGGTGGTCAGAATACCAACAAGGATAAGTGCCGCCATTACCAGCGCCATAGCTATTAACTTGGCTGTCCAGAAAGTTAAATTAGGCACAGGCATGGTGTCGATAATGTCACCCATCCCAGAATTGCGTTCACGCCACACCACTTCAGCACTGTAATAGACGATAACAATAACCATCAGTAGGCTGATAGAACCCAGTATATGCTCCACCATCGTCTGCGTAACGGGCCAACTGGATGTGCCATACCAGCCGATGTCAGCAAAGAGTGGACCAATCAGCTGGGCCACGGTAATCAAGCCCAGAATAATAAAAGGGGCAGTGAACAGTACTTGTTTGACTTCAAACTTTAACCTGACTAAAAAGGCAGGCAGCAGAGCGGTAGAGTTGGCTTTTTTCTGTAAATTCTGCAGCGAAAGTTCTGGTTGTTTTAATTCGGCTTTTTTGGCTTTTTTGCGGTCTTTTTTATCCAGCGATGGCAGTTTGAACAGACCGGAAAAGCCAAGTAACACCAAAGCTACAGCTAGCCATAACAAACGGTTCTGCAATAACACGCCTTCAAAACTAACCAACAGTGTATTTTTTTCCTGGATAGTCCAATAACGGGTTAAATCAAAAAAGGTGCGTAAACCAAAAGGGTCTAATAAAGCGGACAAAGCACGGTATTCTGGCAAACGCGCCACTGTACCTGAGACCATATAAAGCACCAGCAGCACCACCGCAATAAGGTACAAAGCCATCATAGAGCGGAAACGGGCTGCTATCGCATAAAACAAAGCTGAAATAATAAAGAAGCTAGGTACTGACAACACCAGGTAGTTGTAGGCGTAAAAGCTTAAGTGGGTTGGGCCAAAACGGCTGGCGTCCACCCAAGGCATAAAACTCGCGAGTAACATGCCCAAAGGCACAGCAATATAAACCAGTAACACCACTAAATAGCTGCCAAAAAAGCGGCCAAACTGATAAGCAAAAGGTGATATTGGCTTACTGTAGATCAGCTCCTCCATTTGATGCTGCTGATTACGTACAGCACTGCTGCCAACAAAATTCACCACCAGAAACATGGCAAAGATACTTAAAATTAACAGCGTCTGGCCTATCGCATAAGGTCCATTTTTAAACACTTCACCACCACCTCCTACGCTGACATTGTCAGAGGCGACAGATAAAAAGCTGATTAAAAACAATAACAAACTGACGACATAAAAAGACGGCTGGCGCAGGTAATAACTCAGCTCAAAACGGGTCATTAAAGCAAACATAACCCCTCCTATGCAGCAGC
>NZ_JAIWOI010000229.1 GCF_020217005.1 Rheinheimera sp.
CTGAGCTGAGCGATGATTGGATAAACAGGAGAAGTACACATCTTCCAGACCAGCCGCTGTTGGAGCAAAACCTTCGGGCGCTTGATCGGCAAACACATTCAGCACAGTGCGACCGGCAAATAAACGTTTGGAAATCACTGGCAATACTTTTTCCAGTTCAGCGGCTTCTTGTTGCGACACAGTTTTTGTCCAGATCTGGCCACTAACCTGCTGAATTAAGTCCAGTGGATTGCCCTGTAATAAAATCTGACCACTAGCTAATACCGCCATAGCAGGACAAAGTTCGGCGACGTCATCAACTATGTGAGTAGATAAAATAATGACTTTTTCTTCACCCAGACTGACCAATAAGTTATGGAATCTGTTGCGCTCTTCCGGATCCAAACCTGCGGTAGGTTCGTCGACAATCAATAAATCCGGGTTACCTAATAAAGCCTGAGCAATACCAAAACGCTGACGCATACCGCCGGAAAAACCGCTGACGGCTTTATCTTTATGCTGAAATAAGTTGGTATGAGCTAATAAACCCTCCACCAATTCTTTCCGCTCTTTTTTCTGGGTAAAACCTTTCAGCACCGCCAGATGGTCCAGCAATTCAAAAGCACTGATGCGGGGATAAACACTGAAATCCTGCGGCAGATAGCCGAGCGTTTTGCGTAGCGCCTGTGGGTCTTTTAAAACATCAATACCATTAAACACAATGCTACCGCTATCTGGCTGTTGCAAGGTTGCGATAGTACGCATTAATGAAGATTTACCGGCACCATTAGGGCCCAACAGGCCAAACATGCCTTTGCTGATTGATAAATTGACGTTATTTAGCGCTTTGACGCCATTGTCATAAGTTTTAGTCAGGCCTTTAATGTCCAGCATAGGGAACTCCTTGTTATGAAAGTGAATACACTAAACTAACACGGAGTTCAAAGCCTGGTAACTCACCAATGAGTCACAATTGAACTGAAGTTGTAACAAATTATTAAAAAGCAGCAGACTTCTTTTTTAGACTTTCATACCAACATAGTTATCACCGCAACTAAAGGCAATGACTTTGCTGATTTCCTGCAGACTTAAGCCAGATTCTTGTTGCCACAAGTTAAATTGCTGCTGAATTGCCTTTTGGTTTTTCTGACTGCTTAAGCCACCTTCCACTACACCAAAATTACGTAAATAAGCCTCTAAATCCTGGCTGATAATAAAAGTGTCTTTCCCTAACACACGTAAGGCGTAAGCTCCCGTATTCCCGCCTAATCTGCTGCCATGCTTTTTCAGATAGCCCCACAAGCCAATAATATCTTCTCCAGGCCACTGAGCTAAAAAGGCACCAAAACTGCCATATTTGTCTGCAACTTGCTGGATCATCAGCGCGTTTTCCCTTATCGCAAAGACTTTAGTGGCATTGCGGATAATGCGCGGATCCGTAGCTTTAGCTGCCAACATTTCGTCACTCATCAGCAGCATTTTTTCTGGTTCAAAACCAAAAAAAATCTCTTCAAAACCCGGCCATTTGTTCTCTACCACGGACCAGACAAAACCAGACTGGAAGATTTTTTTACTGAAGGCGCTTAAACATTCTGCATTGGTTAATTGCTGTAATTGTGCCTCTGTACGGGGCTTATTTAGTAGAGCCTGCAAGGCGGCCTTGCCACCTTTTCGTTCAGCAGCACGTTGATAAATAATGGAAAACTTTTCCGGAAATGCCATCCTGTTGATAACCTCTTGTAACTGCCTTTTGTACAGCGGCTGCCGGACATTGCTAGCCTTCAGCCTCATTTCCGTTGAATGACTCTAAAGGTTCAACCAGATCCGGTAAAGTTTTCAGACACTGCAACAGCGCAAATAAAAACACACCATGATGGGCTCCCAATTCAAACTGTTGAATACTTTGCCAGACTTCGTGGCCAGCTGAGATCAGCATAGCCACAAAGATCAGCATATTCAGCCAGGGATTATGGGTAAACACCTTAATAAATTGTTTAATCTTCATCGTCTTAGCCTCTACATTTTCACAGGCTAACTATAGAACATTTTCCTAAATCAACAACAAACGCTAAGGCTAATAAAACAACTAAGCTGCAATACCCATATGACGTAACAAGGCCGCATTAGATGGTTCGCGACCGCGAAAGGCTTTGAACAACTCCATAGGCTCTGCACTGCCACCTTTCTCTAAAATACAGTGCAGGAAATCCTGCCCCACAGCAGCATTAAAAATACCTTCTTCCTCGAAACGGCCAAAGGCATCGGCAGACAACACTTCGGCCCATAAATAGCTGTAATAACCAGCCGCATAACCACCAGCAAAAATATGGCTAAAACCATGCTGGAAGCGGTTAAAACGTGGCGGAATAATCACTGAAACCTGCTGGCGCACATCATCCAGAATTTGCTGCACGCGGCCACCTAAAGCCGGATCGTATTCGGCATGTAAACGGAAATCGAACAGAGCGAACTCAAGCTGACGTACTAAAAACAGCGCAGACTGGAAGTTTTTCGCCGCCAACATTTTATCCAGCATATCCTGGGGTAAAGCCTCACCTGTCTGATAATGACCAGAAATCAGTGCTAAAGCTTCTGGCTGCCAGCACCAGTTTTCTAAAAACTGACTGGGTAATTCTACTGCGTCCCAGGCCACCCCACTAATACCAGCCACTGCGGATGCATCAACCTGAGTCAGCATATGATGTAAACCATGACCAAACTCGTGGAATAAAGTCACCACTTCGTCATGAGTAAATAACGCAGGTTTGCCGCCCACTGGTTTATTAAAGTTACAGGTTAAATAAGCCACAGGGGTTTGCAGGCTGCCATCGGCTTTCCAGCGTCTGCCCTGACAATCGTCCATCCAGGCACCACCACGTTTTTTCGCCCGGGCGTATAAATCAAGATAAAAACTGCCACGCAGCTCGCCTTTGGCATCAAAAATATCGTAAAAACTGACATCGGGATGCCAGACATCGACGCCTTCACGTTTTTGCACGCTGATGCCAAACAATTTGTTCAACACGCTGAATAAACCCGGCACTACTTTGGTTTCCGGGAAATAAGGCCGCAAGGCCTCATCAGAAATGGAGTATTTGGCTTGTTTTAACTTTTCAGAGTAATAAGTGACATCCCAGGCGTTTAATTCCTCCACTGCAAATTCAGCTTTGACAAAAGCTTTGAGTTCGGCCAGATCCTGCAACGCCTGAGGTTTAGCACGACGAGCTAAATCTGCCAGGAATTCCAGCACTTGAGCCGGGCTTTCTGCCATTTTAGTGGCCAGTGACTCTTCTGCCGCGTTATTAAAATCCAGCAACTGTGCCAGCTCGTGTCGCAAAGCTAAGGTTTCTTCAATAATCGCGCTGTTGTCAAACTGACCAGCTGTGGGGCCCTGGTCTGACGCGCGGGTGCAATAAGCCTGATACAACTCAGCACGTAAGTCGCGATTGTCGGCATAGGTCATAATGGCGATATAACTTGGGAATTCCAGTGTAAACACCCAGCCGGATAATTCTTTTTGCTCTGCAGCTTCAGCCGCTGCTAATTTGGCATCTTCAGGCAAACCTGCCAGCAGACTTTCATCTTCAATATGTTTAAACCAGGCTTGAGTGGCATCCAACGTATTGTTGGAGAAACTTGAGGCTAAGTCAGAAGAGCGGCTTTGAATTTCGCCATAACGCTGCTTTTTCTCATCCGATAAACCAATACCGGACAATTTAAAATCGCGTAAGGCGTTTTGAATCACTTTTTGCTGTGCAGTAGTTAAAGTGGCGTATTCAGCACTTTGCGACAGCTTTAAGTAAGCCTGATACAAACCTTCGTGTTGGCCAACATAAGTGCTGAAATCCGATAACAGCGGCAGACAGCTTTCATAAGCTTCACGTAATTCAGGACTGTTTTTCACTGAATTTAAATGCGATACAGGCGACCAGAATTTACCTAACTCATCGCTATTTTCTTCCAGCGCCACAATCAGTGACTGCCAGCTTGGGTGTGGGTCCTGCACTACAGCTTCGATATCGGCAGTACAGAGTGCAATCAATTGCTCTACACGGGCTTTGATTTGCGAAGGGTCGATTTGACTAAATACAGGTAAGGCTTGGGTCATGGTTTATCTCTTCTGGCCTTTGAATTGGGAGGCGTTCTAACAATACGCAGGTTATCACTGAATTATTGGGGCTTTTTTAATGTTCTCAAGCATTTTGTAATGCATATGGCCAGACTTTATCGCAAATTCACTTGAGTTCGCACTATGGACCCCATATAACCAGATCAATCTTTCTTTTAGTGAGAACCCGAGCATGACTGAACATTTTGACTATATCGCCATAGGTGGCGGCAGCGGCGGTATTGCCAGCGCCAACAGAGCAGCCAGTCATGGCCAGAAATGCGCCATTATCGAAGCCAAATATTTAGGCGGCACTTGCGTCAATGTCGGTTGTGTGCCGAAAAAAGCCATGTGGTTCGCAGGACAAATTGCCGATGCCTTTAAATACGCGCCGGATTATGGTTTAGATGTCCAAATGCCCGCTTTAAATTGGGCAAAGTTGGTCGAGAGCCGCGAAGCTTATATTTCCCGCATCCATGGTTCTTATGACAGAGTTCTGGCGAAAAACGGCGTCACAGTAATTCGCGGTTTTGCCCGTTTTGTTGATAAAAACACTGTTGAAGTAGAGGGCAAACTTTACAGTGCTGACCATATCACCATAGCCACAGGCGG
The DNA here is from genome assembly GCF_020217005.1 of Rheinheimera sp. Classification (GTDB taxonomy): domain Bacteria; phylum Pseudomonadota; class Gammaproteobacteria; order Enterobacterales; family Alteromonadaceae; genus Pararheinheimera. The sequence continues at coordinate 4,700 of NZ_JAIWOI010000229.1, forward strand.
TCGCCCTGTGCGCCCTGATGTGCCGGGTGCAGAATTGGGCATAGACAGCGATGGCTTTTTTGCCTTACAAAGTCAGCCCAAACGTGTAGCAGTAGCAGGCGCTGGTTATATCGCAGTAGAAATTGCTGGTGTAATGCAAGCCTTGGGCAGTGAAACCCATTTACTGGTGCGCAAAGACAAACCCCTGCGCAGCTTCGATTCGATGTTATCCGACACTTTAGTCGAGCTGATGGCCAAAGATGGTCCTAAGCTACACACTCATACCGAAGTGAGTTCTGTCAGTAAAAACGCCGATGGCTCTTTAACTGTGCAGTTATCTACCGGCAGCAGCCTCACTGTGGATTGTCTGATTTGGGCTATAGGCCGCGAGCCAGCCAATGACCAACTGCAGCTGGAAAAAGCCGGTGTTGCCGTTGATGCCGAAGGTTTTATTCCTACAGACGAGTATCAGAATACCAATGTCCCTGGCATTTATGCCGTAGGTGATAACACGGGCCGACTGGCTTTAACTCCGATCGCAGTGGCGGCAGGACGACGTTTGTCCGAGCGGTTATTTAATAACAAACCAGACAGCAAACTGGATTACAACACAGTGCCTACAGTGGTGTTTTCACACCCTCCTATTGGCACTATAGGTTTAACCGAAGACGAGGCGCGTCAGCAATTTGGTGATGACCAGATTAAAATCTATCGCAGCGAATTTGCCGCTATGTATACGGCTTTAACCCAACATCGTCAGCTCACCCGGATGAAACTGGTCTGTGCGGGCCCAACCGAAAAAGTCGTAGGTTTGCATGTGGTAGGTTTTGGTGCTGATGAAATGCTGCAGGGTTTTGGCGTTGCCATCAAGATGGGCGCGACCAAAGCCGACTTTGACAACTGCGTGGCCATCCATCCTACTTCTGCTGAAGAGTTCGTTACAATGAAATAAAACCACTGGGGTCAGCTCACAAGAGACAGCAGCCTTAAAAATGGGGTCAGATCACATTAGTTACGCATAACTAATGTGATCTGACCCCATTTTATTAAGATTTAACCTCCACCCTGCCATAACGGTCTGAAAACCGCACTATGTCGTCTTCCCCTAAATAAGTACCGGATTGGACTTCTATCAGCTCAAGCGGAATTTTCCCAGGGTTTTCCAGCGCATGCACGGCGCCCAGCGGAATATACACAGACTGGTTTTCTGACAGCATAGTATCGACGCCATTAATGCTGACTAAAGCCGTTCCTGCCACCACTATCCAATGTTCAGCTCTGTGATGATGCATTTGCACTGACAACTTCTGGCCAGGATTCACAGTAATATGTTTAACCTGATAGCGTTGCCCCTGATCTATAGAGTCATATTTACCCCAGGGTCTGTAGACTTCGCGATGAATTTTGTGCTCGCTGCGTCCCAAATCTTTCAGCTGCTGCACTATAGCTTTTACATCCTGAACTCTGTCTTTAGCTGCTACCAGTACCGCATCCCTGGTTTGCACGACCACGACATTTTGCAGCCCGACAGTAGCCACCAGACCGGTTTCAGCAAACACATAATTATCCGTGCTGTCGCAACTTAGCACATCACCTTTGTGCACGTTGCCTTCAGTGTTTTTGGCTGAAAGATCCCATAATGCCGACCAACTGCCAACATCACTCCAGCTGGCCTCCAGCGGAACTACCATGGCAGCTGCAGTTTTTTCCATCACTGCATAATCAATAGATTCAGATGGACAAGCCAAAAAGGCCTGTTTATTGACACGGATAAAGTCCAGATCCGGGTCAACTGCTGCGATTGCCTGCTCGCATGCAGAATAAATATCAGGCCTGTGAAGATTCAACTCGGCTAAATAGCGACTGGCTTTAAACAAAAACATCCCACTGTTCCAGTAGTATTCACCACTATTTACGTAATCTAACGCGGTTGCACGCTTTGGCTTTTCAACAAACTGCGCCACCTGATAAGCCATAGCCGCCCCCAGCTTCTCAGCCTGACCTCTTTTGATATAGCCATATCCGGTTTCAGCAGCTGTGGGTACAACACCAAAAGTAACAAGGTGTCCTGCTTCAGCAAAGTTTGTAGCTGCGTTTACTGCATCTTGAAAAGCCTGAACATCAGCTATCAAATGATCTGCAGCCAGCACCAGCAACAGCGGATCCTGACTTTTTTTTATTGCGGTAAACGCAGCTAAAGCTATAGCAGGAGCCGTATTTCGTCCGGCAGGTTCCAACAAAATATTGTGATGTAATTGGCCTATTTGCCGCAGTTGCTCTGCCGCAATAAATCTGTGGTCTTCATTGCAAATCACCAATGCAGTTTCGGCATTCATTCCTTGCAGCCTCATCATTGTGGCTTGCAGCATACTGTGTTCGTTTTCCAAGGCTAAGAACTGCTTTGGCATTAAATCGCGCGACAAAGGCCACAATCTGCTGCCACAACCACCAGCCATAATGACAGGTAAAATCACATCCTTACTCCCAATCCAGACAGGCTTCATTGAGCCACTAAAAATCCCGAAACTTATTCGGTACTTAACTATCAAACTCAACTTAAGAATCTTAGAAGAGTCTTATATTTATGTGCGAGTGCTTCTAGTGTGCGCTTAATTTCAATTAACATATATTACATAAACTAAATGTAATGTTTAGATGGACCACTAAAGATAAACACAAATCCCAGTTGTGACCTCAAAAGGTGCAATGGTTTTAGTGTATATCGGATTAATCTGACAGGAGTTATCTATGGCGATAAGTGCAGTTTTGCCACTAAAGGCAAGTGGCAGCTATGATGTAAACGACTTAAAGCGAGCTCATATCTTATTTTCCTCGTTACAACACTTTGCAGCACCAGGGTTAATTTCTGAGTTATTTGTCATAGTACCTTCAGCTGAAATTGAGCTGGTCGACCAGGAATACAGCTGTTGGCAGTCACTGAATATTAAAGTGATGGCAGAAGATCATTTGATCCCTGAACTTAAAAAGTACCCCAAAATGCGCGGATGGCGCAAACAGCAGTTATTAAAAATTGCGATAGCCAATTTAGTAGAAAATGACTTTTATCTAACACTTGATGCCGATGTGATTTGCCTGAAACCTCTGGAGGAAAACAAACTTATTGTCGATGGTAAAGCCTTGCTGCAATACGAGCCCAGGTCGCAGCACCCTAAATGGTGGAAGTCCTCTGCCCGTATTCTGAACATGAGCCCGGATGTTGGCCCCAAAAATCTCGGCATGACGGTGACACCTGCACTACTGTCCAGGACCTTAAGTCAGAAGCTAATGAGGGAGTTATCTGCCAATAAAGTCGCTGAAGACTGGGCCGATGTTTTGTGTTCACTGCACGATCCGGCGAATATAAAAAACTGGTGGATAGGTCGTTATCTGAAGTTAAAGTGGACCGAATATTCGTTGTATTACCTTTGCGCTATGAAACTGGGGTTGCTTGATCAGTTCCACTGTATCGCAGGTACAAGTCAAACACCTGCGTTACTACTAATCCATGATTCACACCCTTATGAATGCTGGGATATAGCGAGAAGCTTTGATTTAGCCAATCCGGGCCTGTTTTGTGTAGTAGGCAGTAAAAGCCGGATCCCTCCAAAAGACGTCTGGGCCAAAGTAAGTCCCTTTATTCGGAGTTCTGGTCTTTTTCCCCAACTCTAGAAGGAGTCAAGGCTAAGCCTGAACCTTGCACTATCCTGTGTTCAGGCCGGAGCTCCTCACCACTTTCCCGGATAGTTTTTTAGCGATAAGACCTGAAACGGGCGGCATCCAATATGGCGCACAAATGAGCTATAGCGCCAATAATAGCAGGGATAACCAGCCACCAAAGTGCATAACCTACTACTGTTATCGCAAAAAACAGGATAGCGGCTAATAAGCGGCCTTGTAATAACTGGCCCAGGCCAGGAAAAAATAAACTGCATAATGCAGCAAGAACATTACCACCGGATCCCTGACCAGACATAGACCTTACCCTCTTCGTTTTCCTTTAGCTTAACAAAGCACAGCGGAAAGCCACAGACTATTTTGTGACAAAACATAACAGAGGATCCGTCACCTGGGGTTGCGCTCCAGACGAAAAAACAAAAGGCGGCCTGCGCCGCCTTTTGTCATGCTTTGTCTTTGTATTAAAACTTGTATCTCAGACTAAGTTGCCAGCTATTGACATCATTCGGCTCCAGATTGAGTTGCTGGTAACCCAAACCAACTTGCCACTCTGTCGCCAGTTGGTAGTTCAACTGTATCCCCAGATACCAATCATTGCCATCCGACTCTGAACGCAAGACGCTGCTCCCCATTCGGCTTTCGATCTCTGATTCCCAGAAAAACAGACCAACAGGGACCTCAACATTGAGTGCCTCATTTTGCCACAAACTAAAACGAACTGCTGCGGTATAACCGTCCACCAGCACCGGACTCACAGCTTTCACCAGCTCGTGGTATTGCGCCGGTGTCAGGCTCTCCCCGCTGATTTCGATGCCAGCTTCTCCTAAATCCTGGTAACCCAGCTCGACCGCCACATAAGGATGTATCTGATACCCCAGAGCCACACCATAACTACTATCATTGTCATCAAAAGCTGTGATAGTGCCATCAGGTAGCTCCTCTACTAACCGGCTTTGCTGCTGATCGGCTTTGCTATGTCCTAATGAGCCTTGTACATACCAGTCGGCAGCCTGGCTCACAGGACTAAACCACAGCAAAACAACAGCGGCTAACCCCACCACAGAGCTGCGGCGTGATACCACAGCTCCCGCTAACGCCAACAGCATCCACAGCGTCATACTGCCTCCTCCTGATTTATTCTCTACCACTACGTCCTGATAGGCAGTGACTGTCACCCGAACTTTCGCAGAAGCCTCTCCACCCTCGCCATCTGTCACTTTGTAGCTAATGGTATCCACTCCGGCAAAACCAACTTTGGGTGTATAACGCAACCGCTGGTCGGCTTCGATCATCACACTTCCCTGCTCAGCTCTGGCTTCGCTGACGGTCAACGTATTGCCATCTTCATCCCTGTCATTCGCCAGTACTGCAATAAGTACCACCGTCTTATCATTAGTTGCCGCCACATCATCCACTGCTATAGGGGCATTGTTGCTAAATACGTCCACCACCAGCTCTGCACTGGCTGTGCCGCCTTTACCATCGGTCACACTGTAAACCACAGTATCCACACCAGCAAAGTCGACTTCAGGCGTATAGCTCAGTTGCTGATCTGCCAGAATGGTCACAGTACCAAAACTACCGACTGCCTGACTGACAGTTAAGGTATCGCCATCTGCATCAGTGTCATTGGCCAGAACATTCACT
>NZ_JAIWOI010000230.1 GCF_020217005.1 Rheinheimera sp.
AAGTTTTAATTGAAGCGAAATACAGATTTGTTGAACTCACCGATTAACTTTTACTCAATATCAGGAAGCTATGACCAGTCCGTGCTTAAGTTGCCAAACTTCTCCTTGTTGTTCCCATCTGGAACTCACATCATTTCCAATCCGAAGCCAGACTGAATTAGATCAGGCTTTATACTTCTCCAACTTCAGTAACATCGATACCACTTTCAGTGCTGACTGGCGCTGTACAGTTTATTTCCTTAGTCGATGTAAAAACCTGACAGCTGAGGGTGGATGTGCAGTGCACAATGCGCCAGAGCAGCCCCTGGTTTGTGTGAATTACAATCCTTATAAGTGTTTTTACAGCAAAGTTATGACTAATAAGGCTGAGCCAAAACCAGACTTAGTATGGATGGATAACCAACGTTGGCGCCTGCTGCAGCACTGGTTATCCAGCGATGACGATCGCATCCCCTTTTATCCGGCATGGCCTGAGCTGTTGCTGCAGTTACTGCAGTCTGAACTTCAGGGTGGAAAACCAGTACAAAATACACAGCCTGTATATGACACAGCTTATGCAAACTGGCTGATTTGGGCGGAAACTCAGACTGCGTTGCCCGCCCCGCCAAAGTTCAGTCTTAGTCAATACAGGTCTATCTGTAATTCCTGCAGCAGCTGGTGTTGTAGCTTTTTATCTGTGCCATTAAAACAACCCACCGAATTTAAAGATATTGACTACATCCGTTACTGTCTTAATTTTGAAGGAACTCAAGTGGCTATCACCGAGACAGGTTGGTCGCTGCTGGTAAAAACCACCTGCAGTCATCTTCGGGATAATCAATGCAGTATTTACCAGCAACCGGAACGTCCAAAACTATGTCGTTATTATCCTGAGCAGGATTGTTACTATAGGAAAACCATAGCTCAACCAAATAACACTCAAGGCTATTTACGTTTAGCACAGTCGGAATTTGAGCTAATGGCAGGTTTGTTTCACTTTCAGGATCATGGACAACTGCTGCCTCTGCCTGATATCGCCAGCATCAAAGCCTATGTTGAGCAACAATTGGCAGCGTCTGACTATGGTTAAACACCTACATAGAGGTGCGGCTGCGACGGATACCAAATCATTAGCTCATGTGTCTGGTTTTGTTGCTCAACGCAAAAACCCAAAGACTGGTAAATAGTTTTGAGCTTAGTGTTAAAGCGGTCCACAACTAAAGCAACAGGTAAGCTCTGCTGGGCAGCCACATACTGCACAGCGCGGAGCACGGCAGGACCATAGCCCTTGCCCTGAGCCTGAGGTATCAACATCAAATCAATGATATGTACCAGATTCACCCCCATATCGATCATAATTCGGCCTATAGGCTCCGATGTTTTCTCTATCACTAGAGTTTGCGCATTAGGGAAGCGTTCGGCATAACTCTGACTTTGCATGTCAAATTGCTGCTCTATCAGATGCTCAATATAATCGCGTTCAGCCTCAGCAAATCGCAGTAATGCCCTGCTGCTATTGAATAAATTGCTGATAAAGGGCTGATCTGAAGGCTTTGCCATTCGAAGTCCAAGCCCATCAGGTAGAGTGAAAGTAGCTGCCATACGAAATCCCTCTTTAATACAATGAGGCATAAGCCAGGAGTTGTTGATACATAGGCAATAGCTGCTGCCTTAATTCTTCCGATTGAACCGCAGTAAAATGACTCTGTTTCCATAAGTCAGGCTGAAACAGTAGCTCTGGATTTTTGCTGTACCTTTGCTGACTTAGGTTCATCTCCCGTAGCTCGGCGTCGGAAAAACAGAGTTTAAAAAATGGTAGGATCCCCTGTTCAATTTGCTGTGGTAACTGCTGATAGTCGATAACCAAAGCCAGCTCCAATGCAGCATATTTTAGTATCTCCCGCATCAAGTGTTGCAGTACCAGCTGCTGATAGTGCAACAATGACCCTTCTTCCAGATCAGGAACCAACTCAAATAGCCGGCGCTGTGCCATCAGAGGCACCATGTGCCAACCCGCCGTCTTTTGATGCGAAGCCAGAATAGCCAGAGGCTGACGAGTCAAAAACACCAGCGGAACGCTAGGGTAAAGCAGGATTATTTGCTGGAGAAAGTTCAGATCCCATGCATTCCATTTCACCACCAAATGCTGCTCTTTGTCTCTTAGCTTGCCTTGCAACGCCAGTAGCAACTTCAGTGCAATTCCACGCTCTTCATCTTCCAGCTGGCGGTCTTGTAGTACAGAAGTTAAAAGCCCCGACTCAGCTATAACCCGGCATGAGTTGCTGACCGCAATGCTGCGGGAAACCAGTGTTGAGCCGCAACGCGACAAATGAAAAATAAAGCCCGCAGGAATGGAAAATTCAATGTCTTGCCTCTGTTTCAACAGAACCTTCAATCGGGTTTTAGGCTTTAACAGGCTTGCCACTATGCTTTGCTGCACTTCAGTTACGTAGTCCGAAAAATAGCTTTGAGTTGGCCGGCCAAATGCGGGCAACCATAGCACTTCCTGTTCTGTACTTTTGTAAGCGTAAGGCAACCAAAACTGATTAAATAATGTCAGTTGAGGCTCAAAGCAGACTGAATTTCCATATTCTAAAAATTCGTGCAATTCGATGTCTGAGCAATGTTCCAATTGAAAGATCCGGCGAAGACAGTGTAAGAAACTGCTCACATCAGAACACAACTGCAATTGTCTCAGGCCATCAACGTCTTGGATTAAATCTTGATACCATTCGGGCTTAAGCATCAGTATTCACTTGATACATATTGATGTATTGCACCATACGTGGCCACTGCGCTTTATTACGGCTGGCGCCATGAGGCAAGGCCTGGTGCCAGATTATTAAATCACCTGCCTTTGCAGCTATCGCCTTAACTGGCCAACCGGACCAGTCTTGTTGCTGCAATTCTGTGGGATGCTCGTTGTGACTTGAAATCCAACCATCTATCTGAAGATGGAAACCAGGCACACAACAAAAAGCTCCTTGCTGTTCTGTGGTGTCAGTTAAATAAATTAGCCCCTGTGTCCCAAATGGCACTGGAGCAATCAACTCGATGTCCCAATGCAGATCAGGCCCAGGGAAACGCCATGCCTGAGTCTCAGGGGGATTAAAGCTGACTCTGTCGGTTGTCATGATCAGATCGGTACTTTGCCACAATTGCTCAAAGATTTGCCGGATCAGAGGCTGTTTTCTGTTCGCATCTAACACCGGATGACGAAACAATTGCAGCATAATTTTCTGCATTTTATCTGTGTTTTGATACCAGCTGTCAGGCTTTGCCGGGTCCGCTTGCAAATACTGCCAAATCACATCGCAGCTTCGCTTACATTGTTCTTTTGTTAACAGGCCAGGGATCACCAGATAGCCCTGACTGTGCCAAAACTCCAGCTGGGCCTGGTTGAGTACCTGAGGCACAGGCTCAGTAGATAAAGCTGTATCGGCTTTCAACTGTAGCTTTTGGTTAATGTCTGTAATCTGTGCTTTAGTCAGGGAAATGCTTTGGATCCACGACACTATATCTGCAGTCTGGTGAAATTGATGTAAAGCTTGTAGCCCGGGTTCCAGCCCTATACCACAGAGGTCCAGCACCGCAGTGTCCAACGACCATTCATCGGCATAAGCAGCAGTATCAAGCTGCCGCTGGATTTTGAGCTGTATTTTCTGCCACAGTCTGAGCAGATGGAAAATGCCGCCCAGTGACAAATCTGCACTTGCCGCCAAAGCGCCAGGACCTGACGCAGGATTTACCTGTTGATGTGGCGCCTGCATTTGGACTTGTTGTTGTAGCCAATCGTTGGCTTCACAATCAATAACCAGGTTAATTCTGGCGCTAGTACCCTTGTTTTCTACCCAATGCATTTGATCGGCATTGATGTACCACAATTGGCCTTCCTGCATTGGCACTAACCGACCTGCAACATAAAATTGTAGGTCAACATTGGTCTGTAATGGCAGATGTAATCGCGCTTCACCTTGCTCAACACACAATCCGTAATCTCTATGAGGTTTAATCATGGCACCAGGTTGCAGCCGCATTAAACGGACGGATTTAATAGGGACAGGCAATTGACCCAAAAAGGTTTTGACCGTTGGAGCCAGGTCCAGTGCCGGTAGGTCCCTCCACTCCGTGTCCTGTTCTATAGCAAAACTTTGCAAAATGGCGTGAGCCTGCTGATGCTTGCCTGCACAACGCAAAGCCAGAACGTCCCAGCCTCCTGTGTAATCCGCTTGATTCACATGCGCACACCAGTGTTGCTGCGCAAGTAGTTGCAACTCCCGCTGCATGCTCTGTAGCAGCTCTGTTGTTGTAATCAGGGAAAACAGACAATGGTTCATGGCTAAGTCATTATTTTTATTCTATAAAGGAACTAGGCTAGCACAAAAAAGGAACATTTCAAGCAACTAACATCTTGATGTTTAAACCTGTAAAAACAAACAAAAAAATTTAAAAAAGGAACAATAAGAAGTGAACCCAGAGAATACAGAATTGCTGCAAATGACTCGTTTTTTTATACAGATAAAGCTGCCTTTCCAATTGGTTTCTTTGTCAGAACCATGCTTTTTGCCAGGTTTGAAAATCCAGCATGGCTGTCTGTTGATAGATACGGAAAAGCTAACTCATCCCGGAGATTGCTTGCATGAAGCGGGTCATATTGCGGTGACCACGACCGAACAACGCATCTTACTCCAGAGCAACGTCCGCACTTCAGGCCATGGTCCTGCCGAGGAAATGGCAGCTATCGCCTGGTCCTGGGCTGCCTTAAAGCATTTAAACCTGCCGCCTGAATTTGTATTCCATAGTGAAGGCTACAAAGGTAGTTCAGAAGCTTATATCTCAGCCTTCAGTACAGCAGGCGGCTTTGGCCATCCTTTATTGAGTTGGTATGGTATGTGTGAGCCGGCAGGCACTCAGACTGGTTACCCTCAGATGAAATTATGGTTAAGGCCATAAGAATGGCAGCGGATTAGCTATTGTTGCAGTATAAAATGCAGCTGATTACGCACCGCCTCCGGATCTAAATGGGTAAAAGGCAAAATCAAATCCATTTTGCCGTTTTGATCCAAATCTTCAGTCGAAGCTAGCATACCATTCAGAGGTATAGCTTGCTTTAGTCGGATACTTTTACTGCTGAAGAGTTTTTCTCTGGCACTTTGATATAACTTCAGATGATCTTCATCCCCTATCAGTAACAGAGCCGGAGCTTGCTCTGACACCAGCACTTTTAGGACGGGTAAATTGACCTGTGCGTTGCCAATACTGACCTGAGCTGTGGCATCCTGCCGATAAACCGCTTTATCCGGGAATTTGCCACTTGGTAGCTGAGGGAAAAATTGCAGCTCCATATTGGCCGTACCCGCCAGTAAGGCCCGCACTAAAGTACCAATACCAAACTCAGCAGCTGGGGTAAAAAAATCCAACTTTTTATCATTGTTTAAATCAGTAAATACAGGTTCAGACTGAATACCTTTGGTGTTGATCCGCGCGTCAGGTTCGGCGTTAAACTTCAAATTGCCATGCTCAGTTTTTCCGTAGTGAATACGGTAGCTGTAGCTTTGCTCCACCGCGTCAGCAAATTGCTCCTGCCGTACAATAAGATCAGCAATACTGTCGTTATTTAAATCTTTCACATCATACAATCTGTTGATTGACAGGCCTTTAAAACTGCGGCCATCACCTCCCCGCACTTCAGCCAGTGTATCAGGTGTTAAACCCAGCCCCAGCTGAATAGTTTGAGCCTGGGTCGAAAAGCCGGTTTCGGTTTGTAGGTACAACAACAGGCTATCGTCTATCGCAAAAGCTATATCAGTGCGGCCATCGGCATTCCAGTCCAAAAAGCGGGCCTTGCGGCTAGTGTAATCCGGGTTTTCATCAAATAAGCGGGATTTAGCATCCACCGCCAGAGAGAATTTAGTAAAACTACCGTCCTGTTGCTGCATATACACATAATGGGCTTTAAAGTCCGGTACTATAAAATCTGACAAACCATCGTTGTTAAAGTCATACACAAAATCCAGTTTCATCAATCGTTTGCCATCCACAGTGCGATATAAAGATTCTGTATTTAGTAATCGTTGCCAACTGCCGTCTGTAGCGTTAAACGCACTGATGCCTTCTGTGCCCAATACCACTAACTGTTCTTTGCTCTGGTTTTTAATCTGAGCTTTTTGGAAAAACTGTGCTTGTGTGGGAATAGGAACTTGCTTTGCGGTATTGGTGGTTAAATCAACCCAACTAAGCCAACGACTCTCAGAGGAATGACCTGACTGAAGCAGAGCTTTGGCCTGAGGGATCAGCAGACTATCGCCATTGGCCGGATGCTCCAGTTGCACCTGCACCTGCTTAAAGTCTGAAGCCATCAGGGGTTTGGCACTAATAACTGTGGTGGCAGCTAACCCGAGCATATACTTCAACATTTTCATTCCCTGTTACTCCATCTGGCTTGGGTATACGCAAAAACTGCTATTCGGAGATCAACAGAGGAAAAAAGTTCCTGCACACCCTGATAACAGCGTAAAATATTGAATTGTTTCCTGTTCCAACCGCTAAGCGGCCAACCCAAGAGAGTTTTTATGTCGATAAACTGGTTCCCAGGCCATATGCACAAGGCCCGTAAAGAAATTGCGCAAGTCATGCCGCAGGTCGATATCATTATCGAAATGCTGGACGCCCGCATTCCTTTTTCCAGTGAAAACCCTTTGGTGCCGGAACTGCGTGGTGACACTCCGGTGATTAAAGTACTGAACAAAGCTGATCTGGCAGACCCCGCGATCACCGCATTGTGGGTTGAGCGCTTTGAACAGGAAAAGGGTATAAAAGCCATTCCTATTAGTCAGCAAAATCCTGAACAAATCAAGGCTTTATTAGAACTTTGCAACCAGATGCTGCCAGAACGTAATTTAGATATACGGGGCGCCCGCGCTATGATTATGGGGATACCTAACGTGGGAAAATCCACCATTATCAATACGCTGGCAGGCCGCACTATTGCCAAAACCGGCAACGAGGCTGGTGTCACCAAAGTACAGCAACGGATTAAGCTGGATAACAATGTGATCTTAACCGACACCCCAGGATTTTTATGGCCTAAGTTAAGCCCGGCCAGCTGTGGTTACCGTTTGGCTGTCACCGGAGCTATTAAAGATACTGCCTTTGATTACGCTGATATCGCAATTTTCGCCGCAGATTATTTGCTAAAAGCCTATCCGCAACAAGTGATGGCTCGCTATCAGCTGGCAGAACAGCCAGAAAACGACGTTGCCCTGTTAGATGCCTTGGGTGAACGTCGTGGTTGCATGCGCAAAGGCGGAGTAGTCGATTTACAAAAAGCCGGCGCTATTTTAATTACCGAACTGCGTGCTGGCCTGTTTGGACCTGTCAGTCTGGAAACACCAGATATGGTGACAGAGGAATTGCACAATGCTAAGTTAGAAGAGGCCGTCAGAGCTGCTGAAAAAGCCGAGCGGGAAAAAGCCCGTCAGCAAAAAGCCAAGAAAAAATACCGTTAGCCCGGCAGGTCCGGCGACGGACCAACCAGGGAATCGTGTTATGCGTTTTTTTACTCCATCAGTGTTCAGTCTGTTACTGCTTGCCAGTGGCGCTTTATCCGCGGCTCCTGTAGTGCTGCATAATATTCATGGTTATGGTTTTGATGAACAAGGTGAGATCACCAGATTTAGCCATTTTGTATTTGATAATCAAACTGGTAAAGTTTTAGCCCGCGGCGATCAATCAGCAGCAGCGGCCTACAACAAAGCTGAGAAAATAGATGGTAAAGGCCAGACTTTATTGCCAGGATTAATTGACGGTCATGGTCATGTTCTGGGATTAGGCCAAAACCTGAATCAGGTGGACTTACGAACCAGTAGCAGCGAAGCTCAGGCTGTGGCGCAAGTAGCAGCATTTGCCAAAAGCCACCCGCACTCGCAATGGATTTTAGGCCGAGGCTGGAACCAGGTACTGTGGCCAACTCAGCAGTTTCCGGGTAAAACCTTGCTGGATGAAAGTATAAATGACAAACCAGTCTGGCTAACCCGGGTTGACGGGCATGCAGGCTGGGCCAACAGTAAAGCACTGGAACTGGCGGGTATCAGCAAAGAAACTATAGATCCACCTGGTGGCGAAATTATCCGCGACAAAGAAGGTAACCCAACTGGCGTGCTGATAGACAACGCCATGTTATTGCTGGAAAAACAAATACCGCAGCAATCTGAAGCAGAGCGGTTAGCTGCCTTAGACGCCGCTTTTCAGCACTTGTTAGCTTTGGGTATTACCTCAACCCATGACGCTGGTATCGATCAAGCGAACTTGCAGAGTTATCAGCGACTACGCAAAGAAGGTAAACTGCCTCTGCGCGTTTATGCCATGTTATCGGCCACAGATCCGCATTTAGCCGACTGGTTAAAAGCCGGCCCTATTCTGGATAAAGAGGATATCTTTGTCGCCCGTTCCGTCAAAATTTATGGTGACGGCGCTTTAGGTAGCCGTGGCGCTGCTTTAATAGAGCCCTATTCTGACCAACCAGGCCAAAAAGGTTTATTCGTTACCCAGCCCGACAAGTTAACAGCGGTAATGAAGCTGACGCTGGACGCAGGTTTTCAAACCAATGTGCATGCCATAGGCGATTTAACCAACCGCCTGGTATTGGATAGATTTGAACAGCTGGCCAGTAAAGAACAGCTGGAGCAAGGCCGTCATCGTATTGAGCATGCACAGATAGTTTCGCCTAAAGATATTCCACGTTTTGCACAGCTGCATATCTTGCCTGCGATGCAACCAACCCACGCTACCTCGGATAAAAATATGGCGGCAGACCGTTTGGGTATAGCCCGTTTGCGCGGTGCTTATGCCTGGAAAACTTTTGTCGATCAGGGCAGCCGGATCGTCGGAGGTTCAGATTACCCGGTCGAGCTGGCGAATCCGTTTTACGGCATTCATGCCGCTGTGACCCGACAGGATCAGCAAAATCAACCTGTAGGTGGCTGGTTACCAGAGCAACGCCTGACGTTAACTCAGGCATTAAAGTCTTTTACCGTCGACGCAGCTTATGGCGCCTTTCAGGATCAAAGCATGGGTTCACTAGCACCTGGTATGTGGGCTGATTTTATTCTGGTCGACCGTGATATTTTTAAAGTGCCGCCAGAAACTTTATGGCAAACCAAAGTGCACCAAAGCTGGGTAGCAGGACAGCAAAAATACCAGGCACAACTGTAGGGGCGGGGTTTATCCCCGCCCGTCTAGCCGACCAATCTATGTTCGGAAGAAATAGCGCAGTCCACAAGGCTGCGGCTTCAAGTAAGAAGGTTGTAACCCAAATTAATTGGAGTTGCAGCAAGGCGACAAGTAAACGAGTTCCCGGGAGCATAGGCCACTATGTGACCGGGGCGAGAGCACGCAGTCAACGCAGCTGCGGCTTCAAGTAAGAAGGGTTTATGATTAGTCAGAAATGGTCCAAGCTGATTCGGTCCTTACAGCAAAAAAAATACCGCAAGGCAGAGCAACTGTTTTTTGTCGAAGGCGAAAAATCGGTGCTGGAGTTGCTGCACAGCTCCTGGAAAGTGCGGGCAGTTTTTGGTACTGAAGCGTTTTTGCAGCACCACCATAGTCTGTGCGTTAAAGCGGATTTAGTGCAGCAATGCACAGAGCATGAATTAGTGCAGGTTGGCACCTTCAGCAGCAATAACGCGGCTCTGGCCGTAGCTGAAATACCAGTCTCCCATGCCTTTAAAGAACAAGCTGAAGAGTGGGTTCTGGTGTTGGATCAAATCAATGACCCGGGCAACTTAGGTACTATTATCCGGGTCGCCGATTGGTATGGTATTCGTCATATCCTCTGCTCACCTGACACTGTGGATTTGTATAATCCCAAAGTGATAGCTGCAGCCAAAGGCTCATTTTTGCGGGTGCAGATGTATTACCAGGAGTTATTGCCTGTATTAAAACAAAGCACCATGCCGGTGTATGGAGCTTACCTCGAAGGTGAGTCAGTGCATCAGTTAAAGCTCAGCAAGGCAGGTGGTTATCTGGTCATGGGTAACGAAGCCAATGGCATAAGCCCTGCATTAAAGCCTGTCATCACCCACCCTGTCACCATTCCGGCTTTTGGTGATACCGAATCACTGAATGTGGGTATAGCCACAGCTATTTTATGTGACAACCTGAAACGCCTTTCTGCATCTTAGAGAGTCTGAGTTATCGCGGATCTGTCTGTCGGCATAAAACCAGATCCGCTACACTAAGCGCTATTTCTTTTGCCCCGCTGAGGTTTTATGTTCCCTACCCTCGAAGACTATGTTGGCCAGACACCTTTAGTGCGGCTACAACGTATGGCTGGCCATACCAAAAGCACCGTATTGCTGAAACTGGAAGGTAATAATCCAGCAGGTTCAGTGAAAGACAGACCAGCGCTTTATATGCTGCAACAGGCCGAAGCCCGTGGGGAAATTAAACCGGGTGACTGCCTGATTGAAGCCACTAGTGGCAATACTGGCATAGCACTGGCGATGGCAGCCGCCATCAAAGGCTACAAAATGAAGCTGATTATGCCGGACAATATGACTGACGAGCGTAAAGCGTCCATGCGGGCTTATGGCGCCGAGCTGATACTGGTCAGTAAAGAACAAGGCATGGAATACGCCCGTGATTTAGCCAAACAAATGCAGGCTGAAGGTGTGGGTTTAGTGCTGGACCAGTTTAATAACACCGATAATCCGGCCGCGCATTTCGCCTCCACTGGCCCTGAGATCTGGCAACAAAGTTTCGGCAAAGTGACTCATTTCGTCTCCAGTATGGGCACCACAGGTACCATTATGGGTGTGTCACGTTACCTGAAACAACAAAACCCTGAGGTTCAAATTATAGGACTGCAACCGGCTGAAGGCAGCAGTATTCCTGGTATTCGGCGTTGGCCAGAAGCTTATTTACCAGGCTTTTATGAAAAACAGCGGGTCGATCAAATCATAGATATAACCACAGACCAAGCCTTAGCAACTATGCGTCAGTTGGCGCAGCAGGAAGGCATCTTTTGTGGTGTTAGTTCAGGCGGTGCTGTGTATGCAGCATTGCGTCTGGCTGAGCAGCTAGACAACGCTGTGATAGTGGCCATCATCTGTGACCGCGGCGATCGTTATTTATCCTCAGGAATTTATTAGTGCCTTTTGAATACTTAGCTTTATTAGCAGCTGCGTGTTGGGCTGTTGGCAGTTTACTATCAGCAAGCGCTTCCAGTCATTTAGGCGCCTTTGCCTTTACCCGCTGGCGTCTGACGTGTGCGGCAAGCATGTTATGGGCGTGGGCTTTCTTTAGTGGCGGTGTCAGCACTTTGGCTTTACCTCAGCTGCCGCTGTTAGCCATATCGGCGCTTATCGGTATTCTGATTGGCGATACCTCGTTATTTGCCTCTATGAACCGGCTCGGCCCCCGTCGAGCCGGTGTACTCTTTGCCACTCATGCCATGTTCTCCGTGTTACTGGCCTATCTGTTTTTAGGCGAATCCATATGGGGCTGGACCTTAGTGGGTTGCGGTTTGTTAAGTTCGGGTGTCATGACCGCCATCGTTCTAGGCCGCAGAGCGGAAGAGCAACACCATTGGGAGTCGAATCAATCTCAACTACGTTCCGGTATCTTGCTGGGTTTAACGTCAGCCTTATGCCAAGCCGCCTCGACCCTAATGTTAAAGCCTTTGATGGAAACTGACATAGACGCTGTCAGTGCTTCAGCTGTACGTATGACAGTAGCCTTATCTGCTCACCTACTTTTATTTTGGGCAGGATTTAAAGTCGCCCGGGTTTATTTGCCTATGACGAAAAAAGTATTCGTCATGGTATTTATCAATGCGGGGCTGTCCATGGTGATAGGTATGACGCTCATTTTAAAAGCACTAAAAACAGGTGATGCTGGCTTGATAGGTATGCTGTCGTCAGTTAGCCCTGTATTGGTCGTGCCTTTGTTATGGCTGGTTTATAAAAGGCGTCCTGCCGTCGGTGCCTGGATAGGTGCTTGCTTCACAGTGGCCGGTACAGCGCTGATTTTATGGCATTGAGGCAGTTAAATAGCTTCGGGGATCTGGTTTCTGTGATAATCAATCAAACTCAAAATTTCGGCCAAAGCGCCGGCATGGCTTGGTGTTAAAATACCGTTGTGGCCAAAAATAATATCGTCCGACACGGCCAGTACCCAGACTGCCTGCATATTGGCGTCATCACAGCTCTGAATAGTACGGCGAGCCTGTACCCTGGCACGAATACGCCAGCCGGAACGATTGAGCTGCATCATACAACCCGGTATGGCGTCATGCTGAGCTAAACTGCTGTGCAGTTGGATTGGAGTCTCACAGTTGCCTCTGGGGCATTTATCAATATCATGAGTAATGGCCCAGGAATTACCTACCGCCTGCTCACCATCTTTTAAGAAATTAAAGGCTTCTTTGACTGCAAAATCACCTTTGGATTGCAAAACAACCATACTGGGTTTTTGGCGGTCAACACTTAATAAGGTGTCGAGCGGTTTATACTCTTTTGCTGTTACTGCTGGGTTTAATAGCAGATACAAGTTAGGATTATCTCTGCCAAGATTTATGGCTTTTTTTATTCGTTCTTTACTGGCGTGCAAAGCTACAGAGCCACCTAAGCTATGGCCGATAAAGATGTAGCGTTTTAATTGACCTTGTTCAACCACTGCGTCCAGCTTATCCAATAGCTGACTGACGCCTTGCTCGCCTACTAGTCGCGACACTCTTTTACGCTGAAAAATGGTCGGAAAATCAAGAGGCTCCATCCAACCTTCCGATTTATAGGAACCATCAAGCCACAAAGGATCATACTTGTCGCCGCGCCAGCCTAAGTAAAGGCCGATAAGATTACGCTGTGGCGCTGCTTGCTGTAACTCTTTTATGTAGGTCTGAAAAGCGACAAAATTTGCATCGGTCGGGGCCGCATTTTGATGCCAGCCATGGACAAAAATAACAAGCTCTGCTGTGGCTGAATCAGGTTTTTTTATGCGTTCAAACAAAGCCTGCTGCTGCTTTAAATCATGCGGCTGGCCTTCGTCATTAAACTCTACCACGTGAAAATTGCTGCTGGCGGTTGTTTCATCAGGGAAATGATATTGCTGATCTGGAACTGGTGTGACAAAAGTGGAGATGAGCAGCAAAATAAGCAACATCAATGGGGTTAATTTCAGCCATGAACGCCAGCCAAGCCGGATCATTCTGAACCAAAGGTATTGCACTGCACGAACTAAGATCAAAACGCACCCAAAACTGCTGTAAAAACGGGCTGCATTATAGCCAACTGGTTGTGTAAAAGGTAGGTGGAAGTGGTGAGTGTCTGAACGGAATTGCCTGAAGGAGCGTCAGTTTTGAGTTTTAAGAGCGGTGAGGTGACAGCGGAACCTCTTGTCCGGCCTTTCGCAGAGCTCAAGGCGTGAAACAGGCGTGACGCAAAACTGTTTGCGTCCCGAATTCCCTGTTTCACCCTGGCGGTGA
>NZ_JAIWOI010000220.1 GCF_020217005.1 Rheinheimera sp.
TGATCAGCCATCTGTGCGGACACAGCCTGATCTTTACGCAAGTTCTGATAGCGTTTTAGATCTAGCTTTGCTACGTCCAACTGTGCTTGCACTACAGCCAGCTGAGCTTTAGCTTGCTCATATGCGGCTTTAATACTGCGATCATCAATAACCGCCAATAAGTCCCCTGCTTTAACCAACTGGCCTTCTTCAACCAGAATACGTTGCAAAATGCCATCGACCTGAGGACGAATTTCAACACTTTGTTGGGCTTTCACCTGCCCTATAGCCCTGATCCAGACCGGCACACTCTGCTGTTGCACTAAAGCCGTTTTCACTGGAACAGCCGGGCCTTGTTGTGCCATCGCAGCACAGCTCAGCCAAAGGCTGGACACTACAACTAGCTTTACCAATTTCATGCAAAAACTCCGTTTTATTCTTAAGTAAAAACAGCCTGTAGTGGTCACTTAGCATAACGAAAATCTGCTAAACAGACAGCACTGTTTCCTTCGTTGATTCAATATTTTGTAGCATTCTGACAAGCTAAACGATTTGGGCTCCACAAAGGATCAGCCAATGCGTTCAGGTGCAAAAAAAAACAGACCAGCAGAAAAGCGTTTCGCAACAGTATTAACTCAGCTGCAGAACAGAAAATATCGTCTATAGTTATTTAACCATTTATTAACAGGCGGAGTTCGGGATGAAACCGCTTTTGTTTATGCTGCTCTGCAGTAGTTCTGCCTTGTTGGCGCAACAACAATGGCCAACGGCTGAGTGCGATAAAACTGCTAAAAAACTGCAGCGGCTGGAACAAAAAATCAGCTCGGGTTACAGCTTAAAAGAAGCAGAGCAGCTCACTCAGGATCAGCGTCAACTGGAAAAACAGTTGGACCAGTTTTGCCAAAAACCAGTCTCTGCTTCTGATCCGCAAAAACCCAAGGCCAAAAAAATAACCAAAAACAAAGCGGCTCCGGATCCATTAACCGACATAGCCAAAGGCCCACAGCTTTACGTCAGCTCAGTGTCGGTCAAAGCCCCTTATCAGGGCAAAAAACTGCAGGCATGGCTAGAGTATTACTCCGAACCTAAACAATGTTTTGGAGTGCGGGACAGCCGACAAATGGTCTGGTGCGTGGAGCAACGTCAACAAGCCAAAGCGAATTTTGAGCGACAATGGCAGCAAAAATTCGCACTATCGCAACCAGAATGATAAGCTCCGACCAGTTGAACTCTGGAGCTATTTTTTATGAATGCCTTAACTAAAGCCAACTTACAACTTTGGTGGTTTGGATTTCGTTATATTCCGCTGATTGGTTTTTGTAAGCCTAAAATTCTGGAGTTAACAGACGAGCGCACTGTGATCCGGATGCCCCATCATCGCCATACCAAAAACCATCTGGGCAGTATTTATTTTGGTGCTCTGGCCATAGGCGCAGATTTAGCCGGGGCTTTTTTAGTGTTTTATAAGGCACGGCAGAAAAAGCTGAATATCCATTTTGCCTTTAAAGATGTACAAGGCGAGTTTTTAAAACGCCCGGAAGCAGCTGTACATTTCATTAGCAACGACGGCGCTCTAATAGACCAGATGATCCAACAATCGCTGGCTACAGGAGAGCGCATTAATCAATCCGTCACTATTGATGTGACCTGCCCTTCCTTGCATGGTGACGAGCTGATGGCGAAATTCACTTTAACTTTGTCCGTGAAAGCTAAACACAAGTTGTAGCAGAGCGCTCTTGTGCATAAAGTAAAAATCCACAGCTAAGCTGTGGACTTTTTTTAACCAAACACTCTTTACTGTGTCGATTTCACCTCAGACAGGCAGTGGTGCATCTGGATGCACCAGCCCTGCATGACGCAGCTCACGCCAGAAGTCCACTGGGACTATCTCCTTGAGCGCCGTGCTGTCTTCTATAATACGGCCTGGCTTACTGGCGCCAGGTATCACCGCAGCCACAGCTGGGTTCGCCAAAGCAAACTGTAAACCTGCCGCTTTCATACTGATGCCATATCTGTCCGCCAATGCTTTAATCTTTGCCACTTTGCTTAAGATGGCCGCTGAAGCCGGAGCGTATTCAAAGTTCGGACCGCCGACTAAAGCTCCTGAGCTGTAGGGCCCACCTACCACTATGCCCAAACCGCGCTCTGTCACTTTTGGCATCACCCGCTGCAAGGCTCTTTCATGGTCCAGCAGGGTGTAACGTCCAGCCAGTAAAAATCCATCAGGACGAGGTTCCTCCAAATCCAGCAGCAGCTCGATAGGCTCGACTTTATTGACGCCTAAACCCCAGGCTTTTATCACCCCTTCATCGCGCAGCTTATCCAGCACTTTAAAAGCACCTTTGCGCGCGCTTTCAAACATGCTGAGCCACTCGTCACCAAAAAAGTCCTGCGCTACATCATGCACCCAGACTATGTCTATATGGTCAGTTTTCAGCCGCTTCAGACTGTCTTCAATAGAGCGCATTGTGGCATCTGCTGAATAGTCGTTGACGATTTTATTCGGGCGGCCGTATTTAAAGACGTCACCTTTTTCACCCAAATCACGGGCACTGACATCTTCAATTTCATCCAGCACCAGCCGGCCCACTTTGGTGCTAATCACATAGTCTTGTCGTGGCTTGTCGGCCAGCGCATCGCCCATGCGGATTTCTGCCAGACCAGCGCCATAAAAAGGCGCGTTGTCAAAATAACGGATGCCATCATTCCAGGCTGCATCTACAGTGGCCCGCGCTTCCTGCTCAGGAATATCGCGGAACATATTGCCAAGCGGCGCTGTACCAAAACCAAGTTTGCCCGGAAGAATATCTTTTAGTGCCATTTTTTGCTCCTTTGTATCTGAATAGACTCAAGAAAGTTGGATAATTAAAAATCAGTATGCCAGTCTAACTATGACTATTGATGATATTCGCAGCCTAAGATCACAGCGAAAAAACCTATCAGCTGTTGGCAGCACAGCAGCGATGTGGCTAAAATCGCCTTTTGATTGTAGAAGGTGTGTGGCATGCAGGATTTATTAGGTAACTTATTTATTATTTCAGCGCCAAGCGGGGCGGGAAAATCCACGCTGATTAATGCGCTGCTGAGCCAACATGCCGATATGCAGCTGAGTGTCTCCCACACCACCCGCGCACCACGTCCGGGCGAAACCAATGGTGTGCAGTACCATTTCACTGATGTGCCAAGCTTTAAACAACTGATTGCAGAAGACCAGTTTATTGAATGGGCTGAAGTCTTTGGCAACTATTACGGCACTTCTAAAGCTGCTTTGGCCGATAAACTGGCGCAAGGCATAGATGTATTTTTAGATATCGACTGGCAGGGTGCCCGCCAGATTAAACAACAACTGCCTTTTGTCACCAGCATTTTTATTCTGCCTCCTAGTGTAGCAACCTTGGAACAGCGCCTGAATCAGCGTGGACAAGACAGCGCAGAAGTCATAGCAGGGCGTATGGCCAAAGCCCGTGACGAGATCAGCCATGCCGGTGAATACGATTATTGGGTGGTGAATGATGATCTGGAACTGGCACTACAACAATTCTCCGGCATTATTCAGACTCAGCGCTTAAAACAACAGAAGCAGGCGATACGACAGCAGAAGTTAATTTCTGGCCTGTTGGCGAACGAAACGAAATAGAGTAGACTATGCGGTCTTTATTCAGACCCAGATTAACCGGAGTGGCAGATGGCTCGCGTAACAGTTGAAGATGCAGTAAATAAAATTGGTAACCGCTTTGATTTAATTCTGGTGGCCTCACGTCGTGCCCGTCAACTGGCTGTTGAAGGCAAAGAAGCCATGGTTGATCCGGAAAACGATAAAGCCACAGTGGTTGCTTTACGTGAAATTGAAAAAGGTTTTATCACCAACAGTATTCTGGACCAGCAAGAACGTCGTGAACAATTACAGCAAGAAGCGTCAGAAATGGCTGCAGTAGCTGCAATTATAGGTTCTGACGAATAATCTGAGTTCCTTCCTGTGCCAACGGTATCCGGCCGTTGGCAATAGCTCGAAATCCACGTATATTCAAAGGAACACGCCAAAGCGTTGTGCGTATTGGGGAGTTTCGGATGTATCTGTTTGAAGGCCTGAAAAATCAAATCAGTGCTTACCTGCCACCTGAGCAGGTCGTTCTGGTGCAACAGGCTTATGTTGTCGCCCGCGACGCGCACGCGCCACAAATCCGCTCCAGCGGCGAACCTTATATTACTCATCCTGTCGCAGTCACCAGCATCCTCGCCGAAATGCGCATGGATTATGAAACCTTAATGGCGGCGTTACTGCATGACGTGATTGAAGACACGCCGGTCAGCAAAGAAGATTTAACCCGGCTGTTTGGCGAAACTGTGGCTGAACTGGTACAGGGTGTCAGTAAACTCGACAAAGTAAAATTTAAAGATATCAAAGAGTTCGAAGTTACTAACCTGCAAAAAATGTTTATGGCGATGACGCAGGATATTCGCGTTATTCTGATTAAACTGGCCGACCGAACTCATAATATGCGCACCATAGGCGCACTCAAACCAGAAAAACGCCGTCGTATTGCCCGTGAAACTTTAGAGCTCTATGCCCCTATCGCCAACAGATTGGGTATTCACAATATTAAAAACGAGTTGGAAAACTGGGGTTTCCGCGCTTTATACCCTATGCGCTATCGTGCTTTGGAAACAGCGGTCAAACAGGCTCGTGGCAACCGTAAAGAAATTATTGAAAAAATTCAGTCCGAAATCGAACAGCGTATTAAAGCTGCTGGTATTGAAGCTGAAGTGGCAGGCCGTGAAAAACATTTGTACAGCATCTATCGCAAGATGAAAAGCAAAGAGCTGATGTTTAACGATGTGATGGATATTTATGGCTTCAGAGTCATTATCAACAGCATAGACAACTGTTATCGGGTGCTGGGTGTAGTGCATAACCTTTTTAAGCCGATTGAAAGCCGCTTTAAAGACTATATCGCCATTCCAAAACAAAACGGTTACCAGTCCTTGCACACCTCCCTGATAGGTCCACACGGTATTCCGGTGGAAATTCAGATGCGCACCCGTGAAATGGATGAAATGGCCGACAAAGGTATTGCTGCTCACTGGTCGTACAAAGGCGCAGGTGAAAACAAAAACACTACAGCACAAATCCGCGCCCAGCGCTGGATGCAAAGTTTGCTTGAACTGCAACAAAGCTCTGGCAATACCTACGAATTCGTGGAAAACGTTAAATCTGAACTGTACCCGGATGAGCTTTATGTATTCAGTCCTAAAGGTCAGATTGTTGAATTACCTATAGGTGCCAATGCGGTCGATTTTGCCTACACAGTGCATACCGACATCGGCAATAAGTGCGTTGGGGCTCGGGTTGATCGCAAGCCTTATCCGCTGAATAAACCTTTAGAAACTGGCCAGACAGTTGAAATTATTACCAGCCCGGGCGGTAAACCTAATGCCAACTGGCTGAACCATGTAGTCACCAGCCGCGCTATATTAGGCATACGTAACTATCTGAAAAAACAACAGCTCAGCGAAGCTGTAGGTTTAGGCCGCCGTTTACTGACCTCAGCTTTAGGTGATGTCAAACTCGAATCTATTCCGCCTGAACGTATTGAGCAGGTACTGCAAAGCACCACGCAAAAATCGCTGGATGAACTCCTGGTTGAAATTGGATTAGGCAATCAGCTGCCTATCGCTGTGGCACGGCGCCTGATGGGTGGTTTTGATTCTGGTGAAGAAGCTTTGCCCGCTGAAAATCCGGCGAATCAGAAAACCAAAGCCTTTATTATTGGCTCTGAAGGTATGTTACTGACCTTCGCTAAATGTTGCCGCCCTATTCCGGGCGACGAAATTGCCGCTAACGCCACGCCGGGCAAAGGCCTGAATGTGCACCGTGTTGAATGCCGCAATATTCGGGGCTGGGAAAAAGAGCCGGGTAAATACTTCCCGGTGAAATGGGATAAAACCGGCGACAAACAATTTTTATGTGATATCCGGGTCTTTATTGTCAATCAACCCGGTGTACTGGCCAAACTGACCACAGTGATAGCCTCACAGGATTCCAATATTCAGGACTTGTCGACGGACGACAGAGACACGGGCGAGTACGTGATTAAAATTACGTTGTCAGTGCGTGACCGTATTAACTTAGCCAACGTCATGCGTAAAATCCGCGTCTTACCTGAAGTGCTTAAAGTTTACAGAAGGAAATAAGTCTTATGTCAAAAGTGATCATCAGTACAGATAAAGCTCCCGCCGCTATTGGCACCTACAGTCAGGCTGTAAAAATTGGCACTACAGTGTATTTATCTGGTCAGATCCCTTTAGTACCAGCCACTATGCAGATGGTGTCTGAAAACTTTGCTGAACAAACCCAACAAGTGTTTGAAAACCTGACCGCTGTTTGTCAGGCCGCCGGCGGTAGCTTAAATGATATGGTCAAAGTGAATATCTTCCTGACTGATCTGTCTAATTTCGCCACCGTAAATGAAATTATGAGTCAGCACTTCAGCGCTCCCTATCCGGCGCGTGCCGCAGTGCAGGTCAGCGCTTTACCCCGTGGTGCTCAAATTGAAATTGATGGTGTTATGGAAGTGCCGTCAACCAACTGATCAGGACTGCTGTTTCGATCTTTTAAGGCAAACTGAGTGAACAAGATCCTGAGTTGTGTTTTTTTGCTGGCATTTTCAAGGCTGGCTGCGGCAACAGAAACACCAGTCCTCACCTGGTGTTTGGATCATTTTTCCCGTTTTCACGCCTATGAAAACACCAGGGCCCCTTATGGCCCTTCAGTAGATTTAATGCAGGAACTGGCTAAAAGAGCTGGTTTTCAGTTGAAATTCAGTCCAAGAACTCCTTCGGCACGCTGCTTCCGTCAAATGGAAACAGGCGAAGCGGATCTGATGAGTAACCTGAACTTCACTGAAGAACGGGCAGAATACATGTACCTGATGCCCTACAACGAGCGCATTCCTGAATCTTTGTATTTACAAGCCAATGATCCCCGCCAGATCCGCAGTTTTAATCAGCTGGAATCTTTAGCTTTAGCCACAGTGCGCAATTACACTTACCACCCCAGCCTGATGCAACTGATTAAAACGTCAAAACGTCATGTCGAAATCGACAGCATTGAAATAGGCTTTGAGATGCTGCAACGTGGCAGAGTAGACGCTTTAGTAGTGCCAACTCAAAGCTCTTTAGATGTCATTGCAGACCACCCAGCGCTACATTATCAGTTTAAGAGAGCACCGGTAGATTTCTCAGTGGTAGAAAAACGTTTTATCAATATCGCATTGTCGAAAAAAAGCCCACATCTGGCGTTAAAAAGCCGGATTGAACGGGCTGTAGAATCCATGGTGCAGGATGGCACTGTGAAAAAACTCTACGCATTTGCCCCGTTAAAACACGGCCCGACCTACCTGGCTGACTCACCAGCAGCGCAGATAAAACACCCCTGACGCCTTACTTAAACCAGGCTTCGGCTATGCCTTCTGATGATCACAGGTTAAACTGACTGTAATCAGTCACTTAGTTTTTTCGTACCCAAACAATTAAGACTGCAGGTGGCAAGTACAGGCATCCCTAACAGCAGAACAGCACCAGGAGATTCGGCCGCGCTACAGCAGCAAACAAAGTGGCAGCTTCAAGTACGAAGGAAATATATTTTGACAGTAACAGCACTGGATAGCCTATCCGTCAGCCAACTGAAAGGTGTTGGCGCCAAAGTGAGTGAACTGCTGCATAAGCTGGGGATTCAAAGTGTGCAGGATCTGCTGTTTCACCTGCCATTGCGTTATGAAGACCGCACTCGCCTCTACCCCATAGCCGATTTATGGCCACAGCAAACTGCCACAGTGCAGGGCGAAGTGATCAGCAGTGAAATTACTTTTGGTAAAAGACGCAGTTGGTTGGTGTCCATTCGCGATGGTTCGGGCCATTTAACTTTACGTTTTTTCCATTTTAATGCAGCGCAAAAAAATGCCGTCGCCCCTGGTGTCACCTTAAGAGTTTTTGGTGAAGTGAAGCGCGGTATGCGCGGTTTTGAGATGATGCACCCGGAATACAAAGTGCTGAAAGATGGCTTTGAACAGGAAGTCGCTGAAACTCTGACTCCTGTTTATCCCAGTACCGAAGGCTTAAAACAAAACAGCTGGCGCAATTTAACAGATGCTGCTTTGCAAGTATTGCAGCGTAGCAGTCCAACCGAATATTTGGCACCAGTGCTGGGTCAAAACAGCTGGTCCTTGACCGATGCTTTATTGTATCTGCATAGACCACCACCAGATGCGTCACTGCAATTACTGGAACAAGGCCAACATCCGGCGCAACAACGACTTATATTTGAAGAGCTGGTAGCGCAGCAATTGTCTATGCTGCAATTGCGCCAACAATGCCGCGTGCAACAAGGCCGCAGCTTTGTGGTGGATGAAGCTCAAAACCAAGAGTTTTTAGCGGCTTTGCCTTTTGCGCCAACTGCAGCACAACAAAGGGTAATACAGGAAATCCGCCGTGATTTAGCTCAAACCGAACCCATGCTGCGGTTAGTGCAAGGAGATGTAGGTTCAGGTAAAACACTAGTGGCCGCTTTATCAGCTTTAACTGTGTTAAGTCGCGGTGCTCAGGTGGCATTAATGGCACCAACAGAGCTGTTAGCAGAGCAGCACGCCTTGACCTTCAAAGCCTGGCTCGAGCCTTTGGGTTATCAAATAGCCTGGCTGGCCGGTAAAGCCTCAGCGAAACAAAAACACCTGCAGCTGGCCGCCATTCAAAATGGCGAAGCCAAAATGGTAATAGGCACTCACGCCTTGTTTCAGCAGCAGGTGCAGTTTCAGCAACTGGCGTTGGTAATTATCGACGAGCAGCACAGATTTGGGGTGCATCAACGCTTAGAACTGCGTGAGAAAGGTGCAGATACAGGTTTTTACCCACACCAACTGGTGATGACAGCCACCCCTATACCCCGCACTTTAGCAATGACAGCTTATGCCGACCTGGACACTTCAGTGATTGACGAACTGCCTCCGGGCCGCACTCCTGTCACCACTGTAGTGTTGCCGGACAGCAGGCGTGCTGAAGTGACAGAACGAGTGCGACAGGTGGTGCAGCAGCAAGGCCGGCAAGCCTATTGGGTTTGTACTCTGATTGATGAGTCAGAGCAGTTGCAATGTCAGGCGGCAGAACTGACAGCGGTCGAGCTTGCTACCGCCTTGCCTGATTTACGTATAGGCTTAGTGCATGGCCGATTAAAAGCGGCGGAAAAACAACAAGTGATGGCCGATTTTAAAGCGGGTGAACTGGATTTATTGGTGGCTACTACTGTAATTGAAGTGGGTGTAGATGTGCCCAACGCTAGTCTGATGATCATAGAAAATCCGGAACGATTAGGTTTAGCTCAACTTCACCAGTTAAGAGGCCGGGTCGGTCGTGGCAGCGCGGTCTCCCATTGTGTACTGCTGTATCATGCGCCTTTATCCGTCACAGCCCAGGCTCGGCTGGCGGTACTCAGAGAAAGTAATGATGGTTTTGTCATAGCTCAACGCGACCTGGAAATTCGTGGCCCTGGTGAGCTGCTTGGCACCAAACAAACAGGCCAGGTCAATTATCGTATTGCAGATTTAAGTCGGGACGCACAGCTTATTCCAGCTGCTCAACAAGCCGCTGCTTTGCTGTGGCAGCAATATCAACCAAATTGCGCCCCCCTAATCCGGCGTTGGTTGGGTTTTAAAGAGATTTATGCTCAAGCCTGATCTGATGTAACTTTCTGAAACATCACAACAACAGTTAATTACACACCCTAACTGCAGCTCGTCCGATGATAGGGTTCAGTCTGGCGCAACGACTGAAATTTACTCAGAGGATTATCAGATGAAACACAGCGCACTATGGCTTGTATTAAGCCTCTTTTCAGCTGTTGCTTTGGCAAAGGATGCTGAATTAGTTTCAGCGCAAGCTTTCTCCGCTATACAGCCTTTTTCTGTCAGTGGCGCTAACCCCAGATCCTGGACATCCAATCTGAGTTTTGGCCCATGGCACACCGCTAAAG
>NZ_JAIWOI010000221.1 GCF_020217005.1 Rheinheimera sp.
CAGTTCAAGGCCCAACTTTAGGCTTTGGCCTGAAGTTACTTGGTGTTTCGCTTGGGTATAGCAGCCAGACTTATCAACTGAGCCTGACCGATGGTAAAAGCTGGCAACATATGGAATGCATCAGCGCCGCAGTGACAGGATCTAAAGATGGTTGGACTTTGGATCTGAGTTTGGGAGAAAAACCCCTCTTCGCTTGTGGAATTCAGGGAAAAGTGAATTCCACTATGGAGCTAAAAGCCAAGTGGAATAACAAACTTGAGGGCATATCCCAACTCTCTGACCGAAAAGTTAGTATCCGTTCATTACATCAGCTCAAAGGCGCAGCTTTTGACAGTCTGGACCCTGTTGGCTATCTGTTGTCAGATCACCGGGGGCCAGTAGCTCAGGTTGAACTGATCAATAGTGGTAAAGTCTGGATAACTCCCTCGTTACCCGGGAATATACAGTTGGAGCTGGCGGCCTTGATGGCAGCTTTGTTATTGTATGTACCAGACAACACAAATGAAGAGTTGTAAATGTTCCATATTGTGCAGATTGACCATGTGGTAGTGAGGGTAAAAAACCTGCAGCTAATGCTGGAGTTTTATCAGCAGGTGTTAGGCTGCACTCTGGAGCGACAGGAAAAGGATTTGGGTTTATACCAACTCAGAGCGGGGTCGAGTTTGATTGATTTAGTGCCAGTGGACCAGCCTTTGGGCCAGCAAGGTGGCGCCGCTCCAGGCTCTGAAGGCCATAACATGGACCATCTCTGTCTGCGTATTGAACCTTTCGAACCACAAGCCTTAGAGCGTCATTTTCAAAACAAAGGCTGCACTTCAGGGCCGGTAGAATCACGTTATGGTGCCGAAGGCAGAGGTCCTTCAATTTATATTCAGGACCCTGAAGGCAATACCATAGAACTTAAAGGACCTGCCGCCAGCTTCTGAGTTGGCATTCCCCGACACGGGAGAAGGCAAACCAGGCCGCCAGCCTGACCTTCTAGCCTGTAATCTGAACTACTGGTTTTTTCCGCAATGCCAGCCAGGCATCCAACGAATACACAATCAGCGCCAACCAGATAAAACCAAAGGTCACCAGCTTCGCTGCCGTCAGAACTTCGTCATAAAGCCAAACCCCAAAAACAAACATAAAACTTGGCCCTATGTACTGGAAAAAGCCCATAGTTGACAGCTGCAGCCGTTTAGCCGCTGCGATAAAGAGTAACAATGGCACTGTAGTGACAAAACCTGCGGCCATCAGCCATAGATTTAAACTCCAGCTGTTTTGGCTCAAATCCGCTGCGCCGCTGTCGGCAAATTGCCACCAGTAATACAAGGCCAAGGGCAATAACAATAGCGACTCAATAAACAAACCAGTAATAGCGTCTATTGCGAGCTTTTTACGAAACAAACCATAAAGCGCAAAAGTGCTGGCCAGTGTTAACGCTATCCATGGCACAGAACCAAAAGTCACTAATTGAATAACTACACCAGTGACCGCCAGCGATAAAGCAAGCCACTGAAATTTACGTAAGCGTTCACCAAGGAAAAACATCCCCAACAACACGTTCAACAATGGATTGATGTAATAGCCCAAACTGGCATCCAGCATATGATGGTTGTTTACAGCCCAGATGAATAAACCCCAGTTACCACCTAAAATAAGTGAAGTTCCCAACAAAGCCAGCACCAATTTAGGCTTAGCTAAGATCTGCTGCACTTTGCCCCATTGCTGCATTGCAACTACGATCAGCACCAGCAATACAAAAGACCAGACCACGCGGTGGATTAAAATCTCCTGTGCTGGCACAAAATCGATCTGTTTAAAGTAAAGCGGAGCTATACCCCACAAGGTATAAGCACCAGCGGCAAAGGCGCCACCGAGTTTTTGTGCAGGACTTAATGTCATTGGTATCACCTTGATCAACCGGAATCTCTGCGGTCAGAGGCGCGCATTGTACTGGATACAGACTAATTAAGTAATGACAACTGACGCAGGAATAAAAGATCTGGCCATATCCCAAAAGAAATTGGCCGAAATCTGGTTTCGGCCTGTCGGCTCAATCTGGCGAGTTTTTGGTTCAGCGGGTCAAAGTTAAAGTTCTGGCATTTAAGTTCTGCACTGGTCTGGAGTTGTTCCCTACAAGCTGATTCAGTTGTTTTAACTGCTCAGCCGACGCTTCAATAGGAGTGTTCAATACCAACCAGTGGACATTTTCAGTGCAGGGTGGCGTGGTTAATGACCCCATGTAGTGATAAAAATGTTTTTCCGCAGGCATTAAAGCGAACAAATCCAGCGCCGAATTTTGATCTGCTACAGTTTCATCTTTTAGTAAAGGCACCTTTTGCAATAGCTGTTGTAAGGTGGAATTCGTTGTTCCCTGCTGAACAAAAACTCCAACGACAGCTAACTGACCGTCCGCGTCACTATGGACAAAATGCAATTCCATCGGAAAGCTTTTGCCGTTCAGATGATGTTCGCTCGGGGTGTGGAAATGGAATTGTTTCAGATTATAGTCTTGTCCACCAAAACTCATATGAGCTGGCGCAGCGCTGACATCCTGTACCAGGGTGTGACCATTATTGGTCAGCTTTAAAGGCTGAGCCGCGTAGTTCAGTTGGGGGGCGGAGAATTTAGCAATCTCAGCCCCAGACAACTCAATAGGAGATTGTTGCTTGCCTTTTTTGCAGGTGGCAAAATCTAATTCAAGATTGCCCCACTGATCAGGTCCGGCTGCACCTTCATACCCCCAATGGCTTTGATGTTGCTCAGCCTGAGTAGTAAAAGCACAAGCCAGAACCAACAGCGGAAGAATTTTTCTCATAAAAACACACCTGTTTTATAAAAATGAATCAAAAAACATTTTGTCGCTGATTCAAGCCATTAACGGCAATTGAAACCTTTTCACCGCACCATCCAGAGTTCCCGCCATTGCAGTGAGTTGCTGACTGGCAGTGGCAACCTGAGCGACCAGCTCAGCATTGTGTTCAGCGGCCTGGTGCACGACACTCACACTGACGTTAATCTCTTCAATGGCGCTGCTCTGCTGCTCTGCTGCACTGGCAATTTGCAGACTCATACCACGAACTTTATCTATAGATCCGTTGACGTTTTGCATCAGTTCACTGGATTGGCTGGCAAATTCAATGGTTTTACCACCCAACTCGCTGCTTTGCTGCATTTTCAGCACTGCCTGATGAGCACTCTGACGGAAAGTGCTGATCATCGCCTCGATTTCAGTGGTCGAAGTCTGAGTGCGCTGAGCTAAATGCCTGACTTCATCCGCTACCACGGAAAAACCGCGGCCCTGCTCTCCCGCTCTGGCGGCTTCTATTGCGGCATTTAACGCCAGCAAATTGGTTTGATCTGCTATGGCTTTAATCACAACCAATACAGCACCTATGTTTTCACTGTTTTTTTCCAGTTCAGATAAAGAGGCTGCGCTTTCTGTCAGACTTTGCACCAACAACTCTGTACTCTGCACAGCCTTAGTATTAATAGCCTGGCTAGATACGGAGCTCTGGGCAGCTTCTTCGCTGGCAGCATGTGTAGTGGCCACACTTTGTGCCACCTCGTGCGCTGTAGCCGACATCTCATGCATCGCAGCGGCAATCTGCTCCATTTGCAAACTTTGTTGCTGAACATTGTCCTGCACGCCATGACTACTTTGAGCTAAAACTCCGGCAGCGCCGGAAACTTCAACGGTTGAGCGCTGAACTAATATCAGTAACTGCGCCAAATCTTTTCTGGTTTGCTCCATCAATGTCAGCATTTCGCCTATTTCAGCTGCCTCATCTGCGACCACTGGCGTATTCAGGTTGCCGCGTTGCAATTCTCTGAGCGCCGCCATAGCTTTATGCAGTCCCCGCTGAATAGCTTTACGGGTAGCACGGCTCACCAGCAGAGAGAGCAAAATAACCAGAACCGCAGCGACAACCACCTGCAATTCCAGAGACCGGGTTAGCCCGTCAATATTCTTAATTTCCGCTGAACTAAAACTTTCGACGTTTTGTAACAGAGCTTTTACGTTTTGCATTAGTTGTTGATCAACGGAAGCCAACCTGGCTTCCAGTTCGGTCGCCTGCTGTCTGGCTCCGGCTTTATGGATCAACTGTTCAGCAATCGAAGTCCATTCCGACGACATAGTTTCTATTGCCTGCAATAGCTGCATATTTTCCCGCACCTGCAGCAGTTGTTGTGCTGTCATAGTAGCCGAAGCTTGCAAGTAAGGCTGAGCAGCACTGAGGGCTTCTTTTAGCTGCTGTTGGTGCGATAAAAACCTTGCCTTAGTACGCTGAAACTCATCCATTGACTGCTGTTGCTGAGTTGGCACAAAACGTAACTCTTTCTGCAGTAACATTTCCTGCGCGTATTGCAGCTCAACCACCTCAGTCAATTTCTCAATGGCAGGGTTATCTCTGTTGACTACCTCACTCAGGTGAGTCTCAATCTTAGTCAGGTGAATAAATACAAAAGCTGTCATGGCTGTCAGGCCTATACATATCACGCTAACAGACAACATCAGTCTTTGCTTGATTGACAGTTGCATAGTGCTCCCCCTTCCTCATCAGAAGTCTTATCTATATAAAGCGGGCCCCTTTCATGCGGGCACGAATTAAACAGTGGTGATAAACCTGCTTTTTGTTACAGACTCACGGCCTCGCTGATTTGATCGCTACTACCGATATTTTAGCACAAAACAGTTTCATTATTATCATTTTGTCCTTATTGTCAATATTAAATAACCAATAAATGATAAAAACAAAACTTTCGTTCGTAAAATAAATACAGCTGCTGATCAGGTATAGCTGAAAGAAAAACAAGTGAAGGGAAATAATTTAGTCAGGTCTGGTCAGGCAATGACTAAGTATCAGCCGACCAGATAAGTGCCAGTGCCCAAGGCTATGTGAGTGCCCTGCTCATTGTGCAGCTCCATGCGACAGACACAGACTTTATTGCCAGTGCGGATCACCACAGCTGTGGCGATGAACTGCTGGCCGCGGCCTGGTCTCAGGTAATCAGTGCGAATATCTATTGTGCTCATTTTGCCAAGCTTCTCACCCAGCTCGACGTCCGCAATATCGCCCAGCCGGGTTAAAGCACTGGACACCGCCATTAATCCGCCCACCACATCCAATACAGAAGCTATTACGCCACCATGTAAAATTTGTTGTACCGGATTGCCCACTAACTGGCCGTTCCAATCAAACCTCACTTCGGCTTGTTGTTCGTCAAAACGGGTAACTTTTAAGCCCAATAACAGGTTAAAAGGCATTTGATCAAAGGTTTCGGCGATAAAAGGCAGCAACTGATCTGAGCGCATAGGATCCTCGACTTAACTGGTAAGAGCAGTAAGCAATCTACTCCAGCGCAGCCAATGACACAATGCCCAAGACAGTCTTGTCACTTTTGATTACAATGCGCCAGTTTTTTCATTACGTAGCACAGCCCTTTGCCTCAACTATTGTTCGATACCTTAAAACAAGCTTTTGGTTACAGCCAGTTCCGTCATGGACAACTGGAGGTGATCCAGGCTTGCCTGAGCGGTCAGGACAGTTTTGTTCTGATGCCAACAGGTGGCGGAAAATCGCTGTGTTATCAGTTACCTGCTTTATTGTTACCCTATGTAACTGTAGTAGTGTCGCCTTTAATGTCACTAATGAAAGATCAGGTCGACGCTTTGCAGGCTAATGGTATAGCGGCTGAATTTATTAACAGCAGCCAAAGCCGTGAAGAAATTCATGATGTGATCAGACGGTTACGTCAGCAGCAGTTAAAACTTTTGTATCTGGCGCCAGAGCGGCTATTACAACCTGACTTTATGTCACGCCTGGCGGAAGTAGGTGTCAGTTTATTTGCGATAGACGAAGCGCATTGTATTTCACAGTGGGGTCACGATTTCAGACCGCATTACACTGAACTGGCTCAGCTCAAACACTACTTCCCATCCGTGCCTATGATGGCGCTGACAGCCACTGCAGACCCTGCCACGCAAAAAGACATCAGCCGCCAACTCAACCTGCAACAGCCTTATGTCTCTATTGGCAGCTTCGACAGACCCAATATTCGCTATACAGTGCAGGAAAAATTCCGTCCTCTGGAGCAGGTTGTGACCTACCTGAAACAGCAGGAGCAGCAAAGTGGCATTATTTATTGCGCTTCACGCCGTAAAGTGGATGAGCTGGCCGAACAGCTGACGGGTAAAGGTTTTCAGGTGGCGGCTTATCATGCAGGCTTAACCAATGAGCAACGCAATGCAGTACAGGAAGCCTTTAAAAAAGACCAAATTCAGCTGATTATCGCCACTGTGGCTTTTGGCATGGGCGTGAATAAATCCAATATTCGTTTTGTCATCCATTTTGAACTACCGCGTACCATCGAAGCCTATTATCAGGAAACAGGCCGCGCTGGCCGTGACGGTGTTCCAGCCGAAGCTTTGATGCTGGTAGACCCTGCCGATATAGCCCGGATGCGCAGCTGGATAGAAAAAGACGAAAACAACAGTAGAACCGAAGTGGCATTGCAGCGCTTTAACCAAATGGCAGCTTTTGCTCAGGCGCAAACCTGCCGGCGTTTAGTCTTGCTGAACTATTTTGGCGAATCCAGCCAGAAACCTTGCGGCAACTGTGATATTTGCATCGACCCACCCAAGCAATTTGATGGCACTGAACTGGCCAGAAAAGCTTTGTCCTGCGTGTATAGAGTCAACCAGAGTTTTGGTATGAATCATGTGATAGACGTACTGCGTGGCAGCCAAACCAGCCGTATTCAGGAGCTGGGGCATGACAAACTATCCACTTACGGCATAGGCAAAGACCAGTCACATGACTATTGGCTGAGTATTTTGCGTCAGTTGGTGCACTGTGGTTTATTGCAGCAGGACATCAGCCAGCATTCGGTGCTGAAGCTGCAAGAAGCAGCCAGGGCTGTATTGCGCGCGGAACAAAGTTTGCAACTGGCTGTGCCGCGTCTGGTGCAAAGCAAAGCCAGTAGTAGCAAAACCACAGCGCCACAAAACTATGACCGTAAGCTATTTGCCCGCCTTAAAGTGCTGCGTAAAGCCATAGCTGAGCGCGACGACGTGCCACCTTTTGTCGTATTCTCAGACGCCACCTTGATAGAAATGGCTCAGGCTTGCCCAACCAACAGCGTGGAGTTTTTAGCCATTAGTGGTGTAGGCCAAACCAAACTGGGCCGTTATGGTGCTGACTTCCTCGATTTAATCAGCGACTATTTAGCTGGCGATTGAGCGGGCAAGTTAGAAAAATAAGCGGCTAAATCCAGAATATCAGTATCAGAGAGACCTGCTGCCATAGGTGACATCACAGCATGTTTACGCATCCCATCACGATAGGCTTTGATGGAGGTCTCCAGATACTTCTGTTTTTGGCCTGCTAAGTTAGGGTAGTCAGGTAGCACCGAAATACCTTCTGTTCCATGACAAGCAGAGCAGACT
This sequence comes from Rheinheimera sp., assembly GCF_020217005.1. Classification (GTDB taxonomy): domain Bacteria; phylum Pseudomonadota; class Gammaproteobacteria; order Enterobacterales; family Alteromonadaceae; genus Pararheinheimera. The sequence goes on from NZ_JAIWOI010000221.1 coordinate 7,436, forward strand.
GCTGCTTTGGTTTTACCAGCAACTGCATCCTGCGCTAAAACTGGTAGTGCAAATCCGACTAAAACTAATAAAATCAAAGGCGTAACTCGCATTTTTGTTATTCTCCCTGACGCTGGACTTAGATTTATTTTTCATATGTTTTTTCCATTAAAGACCTAAGTACTTGTTTATACAAGCCAGATTACAAAATTCAGCCCAAGCCACCAGCATATAATCAAGAAACTTTCAATTGCAGGGCTGTAACAAGCCTTCGCCTCCCCGAAACATAGATTCACTAAGTAACTGGGCTGAGAGGCCCAGTCAACAAAGCTGCAGTTTCAAGTACAACGGCTATAAAAAGCACTTGAGCTGTGTGGGTGCAGCAAGGACAATGGGCCATTATTGTTTTGGGGTTTGTTATGCCACTTCTTTTAAGTTCCACCTATGCTTCCGGCTTGCCTGATTTAGTCAGTGCTGTCGCCGTGACTCCTTTTGCAGAGCCAAAACTTCTGGCATACAGTGCTGACACTGCGGCTTTGTTACAGATCCCTGCTGAATTTTTTCAGCGTTCTGAGGCTGCAGATTACTTAAGCGGCAAAATCCTGTTTGACGGTAGTCAGCCGATAGCACAAAAGTATGCTGGCCATCAGTTTGGTCAGTACAACCCTGAATTAGGTGACGGCCGTGGTTTATTGTTAGGAGATGTCAAAGCGGCAGATGGCAAAAATTACGATTTGCATTTAAAAGGGGCTGGCCGAACTCCTTATTCACGTTTTGGCGATGGCCGCGCTGTATTAAGGTCCAGCATTCGCGAATTTTTAGCCTCTGAAGCTATGTATCATTTGGGAATTCCTACCAGCAGAGCGCTTAGCCTGGTGGGCAGCACTGAAGCTGTGCAACGTGAAACCATAGAACAGGGTGCCATGGTGATCCGCGTCTGTCCCAGCCATATCCGCTTTGGCCATTTTGAGCATTGTTTTTACACTGGTGATAAAGATCAGCTCCAGCGCTTGCTCAATTTTACTGTGCAACAGCATTTCCCGCATTGTTTAAACGCAGAAAACCCGGCTTTGGCTATGTTGCAACAGGTGGTCGTTCGCACAGCAGAGCTGATTAGCCAATGGCAGGCTGTGGGCTTTAATCATGGCGTGATGAATACCGACAATATGTCAATATTAGGCCTGAGCTTTGATTATGGCCCTTATGCCTTCCTGGACGATTACGAACCTGGTTATATCTGCAATCACTCCGATCATAGTGGCCGTTATGCCTTTGATGAACAGCCTGGCATAGGCTTGTGGAACCTCAACGCGCTGGCCCATGCCTTATCACCTTTGATTGAGGTCGGGGACTTACGTGCCGCACTGGCTTTGTATGAGCCCACCCTGGTCAGTCATTACATGGCATTGATGGGTAAAAAACTTGGGCTTCAGCGCCAACTCGCGACAGATCGCGCTTTAATAGGGCAATGGCTGGCGTTATTGCAGCAACAGAAGCAGGATTACACCTTAAGTTTCCGCCGCCTGGCTGATTTTTCGGACGACGCACAAGGTTCATCCATCCGTGATCATATGCTGGATCTGGAGGCTTTTGACCTGTGGGCGCAGCTATACCGTGCGCGATTGACAGAGGAGTCTTCTACCTCAGAAGAGCGCAAAGAACTGATGAATAGTGTGAACCCTTTGTATGTCCTGCGTAATTATCTGGCTCAGCAAGTCATAGCAGCAGCAGAACAGGGTGATGTAGCGCCTTTGCATGAACTCATGGGGGTGTTACAGCAACCTTACCAGCCACAACCCGGTAAGGAAGCCTTTGCCGCTCCTCCGCCAGATTGGGGCAAAGGCATGAATATCTCCTGCAGTAGCTAACGGAAATCGCATGAATCACAGCGTTATCAATAGTTTTATTGTACAGACTGAACAGAAACAACTGCTACTTACGCCTTTATGGCCAATGCGGTTTGAACAAGTGCAAGAATGCAAAAACTGGTTTATCCAAACTGCCATTCAGACTGGAACTTTAGCCTATGGCGCAGACAGGGTTGAACTGGGTCTGAGCTTTGCTAATGAATCTTTTACTTTTTGTTACGAAGACTATAGTGAAAGTTTTTGGGTCACAGCTGACAGTGCAGGCAGCGCTATGTTACTGTCAGAATTAGCAAATGAATTCAGCACTTTGAGGATTAAATGACGGTAAAACTGCAGCATGGATTAAAGCTAGGGTGGCTGATGCTGCTGATGTTTTGCAAGGGTGCTTTTGCTTTTCATGCTCAGGTGAATAGTTTTGATAAACAGCTGTCCCGGCTCGAACTAGGTCCGAATTTATACTTCCAGCAAACCCATAAAGCTCTGCCACTGGAAGAGCTGATTTTTGACCCCGAACGACATCATGCATTTCGGCTGGTCGCCGACTATAAAAAAAATCTACAAAGCGCCGATCAGTCACTTTGGCTATTCACCCGTTTGCATTACAAAGGCCAGACCCCGATTCAGACGCTGATCCATTACGATTTCCCCTTAGCTGATGTTATTCAGGTTTACAGCTACAACAGACTAAAAAATGATTTGCAGCTGGTAAGTAGCACTG
>NZ_JAIWOI010000222.1 GCF_020217005.1 Rheinheimera sp.
GTGCTTCTGTACCTTTTTATCAACGAGCCCTCGCCTACCGCAGCTTTGCCTTTCCTTTAAATTTTGAACCAGGCCAGGAACTGGACATATTTATCAAAATACAAGACGCCGCTATTGCTCCGGTTGAACTGACCTTATGGCAACACAACAACTTTGTTTTAGACCAGCTGTATAAAAACATCCTGGATGGGCTGTTATGTGGCGTGTTATTACTGATGGCCATTTATAACCTGTTTTTGTATTTCTCCCTGCAGCAAAAGTTGTACTTGTACTATTCAGGCTTTTTTATTAATTGCGCTCTGGTGCTGGCGATTCTAAATGGCTTGGCCTTTGCGATGCTCTGGCCTGACTACCCTGAAATTAATCAGGCTATTTTATATGTTGCAGCAGGGGCAACCTTTAGTTGCCTGACCTTGTTTAGCTGGCACGTTCGTAAACAACAAGGTGGTATTCTGGGGCGTTTTGGATTTTATCTGTGCTTGGTCAGCGCCTTGTTATTACTCTTTAGTCCCTTGTATGCCAATAACCAGTTGCGTTTCTGGGGTTTATTAGTGGTCACCACATTGTGTCTGGGGGTCAATACTCTTTTTGCCCTGGTCTATGCCTTAAAAGGTGACCGTACTGCCAAAACTTTTGCTTTAGGCTGGTCCTTTTTCTTTGGTTGCATAGTGGTGCTGGCCTTATCACAAATTGGCTATTTACCGACAGCCCAGGCCTGGCAATACCTGTTGTTGATGGCCGTGATGGGCAGTATGGCTCTGATGAGTTTTAGTCTGCTGCAAAATATCAAAGGGGCCCAACAGCAAAGTATTGAGCATCAGCGCCTGGCCCATGCTCATTTGCAGCAGTATTACGACATATATCACAACGCTGTAGAAGGTATGTTTACCAGTACCTTACAAGGTCAGCTTATTACCGCTAATCAGGCACTGCTCAACATGCTGGGCTATCAGAATCTGCAGCAAATGCAGCAAGATGTAGCCAAAAGCGGTATGGCGCGTTATTACGCGAATCCGGAAGACAGGGTCCAAATGCTGAAACAACTTCAGCTGGGCGACAATAAAAACTTTGAGATCAGGGGATTAAGGGCCGACGGCAGCGCTTTCTGGGCGCTGATGTCTGCCAGACTGGCCGAAGGAGACGGAACACAAAGTGCCTATGTGCATGGTTCTATCGTGGATATTACAGCCCATAAACAAAATACCGAACAGCTGGCTTATCTGGCAACACACGACCCTTTGACCTCTTTGTTCAACAGACACTATTTTATTGAACAACTGGAACAGACGCTGCGTTTTGGCCATCAGGCCACATTGCTTTACCTGGATATAGACCAGTTTAAGCTTATTAACACCACCTGCGACCATAGAGCAGGTGATGCCTTGTTATGCCAAATAAGTAATCAGATGCAAAGGGTACTGGATTGCAGAGGTATTTTGGCCAGACTGGAAAGTGACGAATTTGTCGTGCTGTTACCCCATTTAACCAGTAACGAAGCCTTCGCCATTGCCCATCAGTTGCTGGATACAGTCAAAGAATTTCGTTTTATCTGGCAAGACAGTGTGTTCAGCATTAGTGTCAGCATAGGTCTGGCAGAAAATCCGGACGGCAATCAAAGTACCGAACATTGGCTGAAACAAGCTGACTCCGCCTGTTTTGTCGCTAAAGAAAAAGGCCGCAACCGTATTCATATGTTTAATGCAGCAGATGAAGAGCTGCAGCGACATCAGTCAGAAATTCAGTGGTTAAAAACCTTAAGGCAGGCGCTGGAGCAAGACAATTTTGTGCTTTTTATCCAGCCTATTACTGCCATTCAACAGCAGCAGTCTGGTTTACATTATGAGCTGCTGCTACGTTTGTCTTTGCCAGACCAAGGTTTAATAGCACCGGGCAACTTTTTAAGTTCTGCCGAGCGCTATGGCTTAATGCCGCAAATAGACCGTTGGGTGATCCGTAACTATTTCCGCTGGCTGGCACAACAACCAGCTCATCTGGCCGAACTGAATCTGGCCAATATCAATTTATCCGGAGCATCCTTGACCGATCCTTTGTTTAAGGCATATGTAGGTTCTTTATTTCGTGAATACCATATCCCTTTTGCTAAAGTCTGTTTTGAAATCACCGAAAGCATGGCCATTTTAAATGTGCACCAGACCTTAGATTTTATTTCCCACTTCAGAAAGCTCGGTTGTAAATTTGCACTGGACGACTTTGGTAGCGGTTTCTCCTCTTATGGTTATCTGAAAAACTTCCCGGTCGACTTTGTCAAAATTGATGGCAGTTTTGTCCGTGACTTACTGATCGACCCCTTCGACTGCGCCATAGTGCAATCTATCCACGACATCGCCAGAGCGATGAAGATCCAAACCGTCGCCGAGTATGTTGAAAATATGGAGATTTGTCACAAGCTGACGGATATGGGTATAGACTTCGCCCAAGGCTATGGCCTGGCCAAACCCCGCCCTTTATACCAACAAGACTAACCCTCACCTGTCCCCACAGTAATTGGAGTTGCAGTGAGGCGACAAGTGCCTGAGCCCCCGGAGCATAGTTTATCTATGCGACTGGGACGAGAGCACGAAGGTAAAAAAGCTGCAGCTTCAAGTACGAAGGGGATATATTTTCAGAGCCCTATTGCTGAGTCTCAATGGCTGTCATTACAATAGCGCCCCGCCCCACAGGGGTAATGCTGTTTGTTCGGAGAACCTATGCAGCAGCTGCGCGACACCGCTTCTCAGCTTATGATCCTTAACGACGAAATTGCTCAGACTTACAGTAGTTACCAGAACGATCGTAAGCTGTTTTGTCGCAGTGGTTGTGGTGAGTGTTGCCTGCATCCTGGCATTGAAGCTTCAGTGCTGGAAATGCTGCCTTTGGCTTTGCATTTGTACGATGCGGGTGTAGCAGAAAGTACTTTAGACGCCTTGCGTCAACATGACCAAGCCGGTTGTTATTTCTATCAGGCTTCGTCAGAAGATCGCAAAAGTGGCCAGTGCGGTGTTTACCCTTACCGCCCTGCCGTCTGCCGGATGTTTGGCGCAGCAGGCTACCGTGGCCGCGAAGGCGAAGTCTTGTTATCCATTTGCAAAGTGATACGCTCAGATCAAACCGAAGCAGTGATAGCGACAGAACAAAGTCTGAGCAGTGAAACCCCACCTATGATGCGTAATCACAAAGCACAAATAGCCCAGCTGGATTACGAACTCAGTAAAGAAAATATGCCGATTAAACAAGCCACAGCCGCGGCTCTGGAAAAGGTTTTGACCAAAGCCTATTACGCTTCTTTTGCTGAGTAGCTTTTAGCTTTTCACCGGAACTGCAGCAGGTTCTTTGGCTGTGGTTTTATCTGCCGTTGCTGAAGTGTCGCCTTTCTGTTCTGCGCTTTTATCTGGCTCTTTACTTAAAACGGGGATTAAAGCGGCCACATTGGCATGGGGGATCAGCTTGACCTGATCCTGATGATAAATCCATAAATAGCTGACGGTGCGGGTAATAATCTGCACTTCATTCAGTTGTCGTATTTCTTTGCCACCAGGTTGGATTGGATAAATCAGGCTTAACTGATACTGATCTGCCTTGTGCGTTTTGATAGCCTGAGCAATTTTTGGAACCTGGCTGGTACTAGCGAAATACAGATAAAACGCAAAAGTAAAAGCTCCCACCACCCAATTCGGTATAAATGGCGTTGAACGGTAGGAGTTATCAATCCACAAGGCGTATTTGAGATATTTTTTCCTGCACTGGCGATCAATCCAGAGCACAACAATCACAGAAACAGTACCGATGATTAAATTCAAGATAGTTTTAGGATGAGCTATGGCGGCCAATAAAAAATCTGTGAGTTCCAGATAAGGTAGAACATAGAACCCAAACTCACCCAGTAGAGAAAGAGTAAAAATCAGCCCCATTACACTGGCAATTAAATAGCCAAAGGTCAAAACTAAACTTGGGTGCTTTAGAAAGAATCGACTGACAGTTCTTAGCTCAGCATCTGACTGTTGATCCATTTTCGGACCGTAAATAGGGACAGTCACTTCCGCAGGCAAATCACTTTGGTGCGTTGTCTGTTTTAACTCATCCATGGCACAGGCTTATTTACATTATCATTACATGACTGTAAAACAGGCTGGATAACAGAGCAATAAAAAAGTGCTCAACTTTTGCTCTGTATCTGTTTGCAATGGAAGACTTAAAGGCGCTGCAAAAATTGTTTGGCGTAGCTCAGTGCAGTGTCAGTGTGGCTAAAGTGTTGTGGTTTGTGGGAGTGCTGGTATTTCAATTCGAGCAGCTGCTGCTGAATAGGATTTAAACCAATAAAACAGCGAAGTACACAACCGTGCTGGTCTTCCCATGAGCTAAAGTCTGTCATCATACTGATAGCGTCTGGTGTAGCCAGCTCCCAGCCTTGCATATCCATCACGCGAGCCCATTTTTTACCAGCAAAAGCTGAGACTTGAGACTTTAAATCTGCAATTAGCTGTTCTGAGCCTTCTTTATTCCAGGCTCCCTGAATTTCGCACAGCAAGACTTCGCCTTGAGGCGTGACGGTAAATTTGCCATGGGCAATAAAATCTGTCATAGCTGGTACTCCTCTGAACTCTCTGCCTGAGTATAGGTTGATTTAGTCATCGCCCAAATCAGTCAGCGCATAACGTTCAATTTTTTTCAGTAAGCCCTGGCGGGAAATACCCAGAGCCCTGGATGCCTGGCTCTTGTTACCTTTATATTGGGTCATGGCCTGCTGAATTAAACGGATCTCCAAAGCTTTGACCTGTTCATCCAGACTGTTCAGATCAGATCCTGTAACCAGTTCAGCCCCTGAATCCTCACTGAGATGTTCCAGATGCAGCAACTGAATATCCGCGATACGGATCACTCCTTGTTGAGCTATAGCAGCGACACTCTCCAGCGTATTCTTTAATTCACGCACATTACCCGGCCAGTGTTTTTGCAAAAACCAGCTGATAGCGGCTGATTCTAACTGCAGCTTTTGACCATACTGAGTGCTGAGCTGTTCGAGAAAAAACTGGATTAACAGTGGAATATCTTCGCGACGCTCGTCCAAAGCCACTGTCTCGATAGTAACGCCCTTAATGCGGTAATACAGATCTTCGCGAAACTTGCCCTGCTTGACCAAATCCGGCAGGTTAGCATTAGTCGCAGACACTAAGCGGATATCAATTTTTTGCTGCTCGCGACCACCTACAGGGTAAAAAGTGCCTTCCTGCAGCACCCGCAGTAGTTTCACCTGCATCGCCAGCGGCATTTCGCCTATTTCATCGAGAAACAAAGTGCCACCGTCGGCCAATTTTAGTAGGCCCTGTCTGTCTTTATCTGCTCCGGTAAAAGCGCCTTTAACATAACCAAACAGCTCACTTTCTAATAAATCAGCCGGAATAGCACCACAGTGCACAGAGACAAAAGCTTTTTCAGCACGAGGGCTTAATTCATGCAAAGCCCTTGAGATCACCTCTTTGCCTGTGCCTGAAGGGCCTGTCACCAGTACCCGGACTTCAGTAGGTGCTATACGCTGCACTAAGGTTCGAACTGTCTCCATATGCCTTGAATGACCAGCTAACTTCGGTAAAAAGCTATGTTGCTGCAAACCTTGCTTTAACTGTCGTACTTCTTTCTCCAGTTGATGTTTCGTAATAGCGCGTTTGACTACGACCGCCAGTAATTCAGGGTCTATTGGCTTAGCAATAAAGTCCCATGCCCCCTGAGCTATAGCTTGCAGCGCCAGTTCCCGCTCTGCATGACCTGTTAGAATAATCACGGGGCGGCCGGAGAATTCTGGCACTGCAGCCAGGGTATGAGCAGGATCAAAGGCCGGAGGTAACGCCAAATCAAGCAAAATTAAATCTGCATCAAACTGCTGCAGCTTGGTTCTGGCGTCTTCCAGACTAGCCACACCAGTCACCTGGTAGCCTTGTTGCTGTAAAAAACGCTCAGCCAATAACCGAAAGGCTGGCTCATCATCAACAATTAAAATGCGCGCCGGATGAGAGGGTATTGCGCTAAACATCAGTACTATCCTTTGGAAACAAAAGCTCAAAACTAACAACCCAGCCCAAATCAGTACGGAAACTGATCTGGCCCCTGTGGGCGTCCATGATACGTTTGACTATGGCAAGACCAAGGCCACTGCCCCCACTGCGTTTACTAATAAAAGGCCGGAATAATTGCTCCGTGGTCAGACTGGCATCCAAAGCCGGGCCATTGTTATGCACCAGCACCCGGATCTGATGGTGATCCTCTGTCACTTGCACTGATAAAGACGCATCCGCCTGATTGCGCAAAAACGCATTGGCATTATCAAATAGGTTTAAAAACACCTGCTGCAGCCTGTGAGGGTCGGCTTGCAACGTCAAGCCTTGTGGCACTTTCAGTTCAAGTTTTACCTGCTGCCAGTCAAATTGTTGCAGCAAGCTTTGCAGTAATGGCTCAAATTCGATGTCGCTGTATTGCAGTTGCAGGCGGCCTGAATACACCAACATATCGGAGATCAGCCGATCAGCTCTTTTCAGCTGTTGCTGAATGTGAGCGCGCAGTTCCGCATCTACGCCAGCGGATGCCATAGAGATAATATTCAATGGATTACGCAGTTCATGTGCCATAGAGGCTGCCAAAGCGCCCATTTCAACCAAATGCTGCTGTGAGAGCTGTTGCTTTTCTGCTTCAGCCAGTTGCAGCGATTGCGCCAGTAATTCGCAACTGCTGCTGAGCAAAGAACCAAACACCTGCGCTACTAACCTGATGCCTGGGGTCATATCATCCCACCCCAGCAACTCCACCTGCCACTGACCTTGCTGACTGTAACAACGCACCCGCAACTGTGCATTGGCGTCCATAACAGCGCCAGAGGCTGATAGCTGCACCTGAACTTTTTGTTTTAATGCCTCAGATAAAAGTTCTGTGGCTTTATCCGATAAGCTTGTCCAGTTCTGACACTGAGCCAGCTGCTGTCGCCAGGTATTGATCAGGCTCTGATCCAAAGTTGCACCAGGGTAAATCAGCCGCTCAGCCAGTTTTGCCACAGGCCGGTAACAGGCCGCGGTCAGCAACAACACTAAACTGGAATACAGCCACAATTGCCAGCCTGGTACATTAGCCAAAGCCTTCATACCCAACTGACCAAAGATCGAACTGACCAATGCCATCAGCAACAGCAACAACAAGGACATCACCAGCCAAAGCAAAGCTCTGTTGGCCAGAGCATTCACAGTCAGCATCTGATAACGCACTACGCCATACACCAGCAATACAGGGTAACTGGGCAGCAACAACATAGGGTAAGGGAACCAATCCAGGCCAAATGAGGGAAACACCACGCTGGTGGCCAACAATAAACCCCAACCACCAGCTAAAAACATCGCCACTATAGAGCGTTTTTTATTACCCTGATGATGTCGCCAACCATACCACAACACCGCATGGGCCAAGATCCCCAGCAGTACAGTGTACAACAGGTTTAAGAAGCCATAAGAGTGAAATACAAACACCTGACCCAAGGCCACACTTTGCAGCACTTCACCGGCATCCAGACTCCAACTGAGTAGCACCACCAACGCAGTCAGAAAGTATAACCAGCCGATATGATGCAATGACCAGCTTAACCAGGACGCCTTTACCTGATCCTGCCGTACAAAACGCAGGGCAAAATGCAGGAAAAAAGTAGGCATCAAAGGATTGGCTAATAACAGATAGCGGCCCAGTTCTGGCTGGTCATGTATGACAAAAACATGGCCTAAACACCAAAGTGCCATCATGGCACCAAAGCCAGCCAGGCCTGCAAGGGTGCGCTGATAACGTGAATGCCACCAAAGCCAGCCGGACATCAAGGCAGCACAACTACTGGTAAGCAACATCATCAGCTCAAAAGCTAAAATCAAATCCACAGCACACCGTCAACTTCGTTGTCACACAACCTGCAGATAATCGTAAACAAAGTTAACGCTCGCTACAAGACTTTAATTTTATTTATTAAAATTCAATAACTTAAGATTAGAATAAATTATGGCCTGATTCTGGCACTAGCAGTAGGCGCAGCGTTGTTGCTGTATAACTTGTCAACAAAGAGAACATTATGCCTGATCTGTCTATTCTTGCCGCCGAATTGCTGACCATGTTGCTGTTGCTGGCAGTGGCCGTCGCGCCATCTGTACTAAGCCGGGTAAAAACATTCAAAAATTGAGGTAGTTATGGAACTTGATGTCAGTATTCTTTCGAGGATCCAGTTTGCTTTTACCGTGAGCTTTCATATTATTTTCCCGTCTATCACCATAGGTTTGGCCACACTGATTGCGATCTGGGAGGGATTGTGGCTAAAAACAGGGAATCCTCAGTATTTGCAACTGGCGAAGTTCTGGATCAAACCTTTTGCCATTACTTTTGGTATGGGTGTGGTATCCGGCATAGTGCTGTCGTATGAATTTGGCACCAACTTTTCTAAGTTTTCTGAAATTGCAGGTGCTGTGCTTGGGCCTCTAATGGCCTACGAAGTGCTGACGGCATTTTTCCTTGAAGCTGGCTTTTTGGGTGTCATGTTATTTGGCTGGCAACGCGTCAGCGCCAAAATGCACTTTTTCGCCACTGTCACTGTCGCAGTAGGTACCTGGATATCCGCCTTCTGGATTATCGCCGCCAACTCCTGGATGCAAACCCCACAAGGCCATCAAATAGTGGATGGTAAATTTGAAGTCGTCAGCTGGCTCGAAGTCATCTTTAATCCCTCTATGCCTTATCGTTTAGTGCATATGCTATTGGCGGCATTAATCACAGCGACCTTTGTTGTGATGGCTACTCACGCCTGGTATTTACGAAAAGGCCAGCATAAAGAATTTGGCCGCAAAGGTTTGTCGATGATGTTGTGGTTTGCCTTAGTGCTGACCCCACTGCAAGCCTGGGTCGGTGATTTGCATGGTTTAAACGTGAAAGAACACCAGCCGGTAAAACTGGCCGCTATGGAAGGGATCTGGGCCGAAAAAGAGAGCAACGTGCCGCTGTTGTTATTTGCTGTGCCCGATATGAAAGCAGAAGAAAACCATTATGAAGTAGCGTTGCCTGGCCTTGCCAGCCTGATTTTAACTCACGACTGGCAGGGTGAATTACAAGGCTTAAAATCAGTGCCCGCAGCAGACAGACCCAATGTGCCTATGGTGTTTTTCAGCTTCCGCATTATGGTGGGTGTTGGTGTGCTGATGATAGGTGTCGCCTTAGTTGGAGCTTATCTGCGTTGGCGTGGCACTTTATATCAAAGCAACTGGTTTCTCTGGCCCGTCAGCTTTATGGCCCCCACAGGTGTTATAGCTGTGTTGGCCGGCTGGTATGTAGTGGAAATTGGTCGTCAGCCATGGATTATTTATGGACTGGTTCGCACCAGTGAGATCGTCAGCCCCTTACCAGCTGAACGGGTGCTGTTTTCACTGACCTTGTTTGTCTTGACCTACAGCCTGCTGTTTGGGGTTTACCTGTATTTTATGCGCAAGCTGATCAAAAAAGGTCCGGCCCCTATCGAACATCTGGAACAACAACGTATAGGTGTCAAAGCTTCGGGTTATGCCTTGTCCTTTACCAAAGCTTTAGCTACTGACGCGCAGGCGAATTCAACAAAAGGAGCCCACTAATGGAGCTGGAACTGAGTTTAGGTCTGTTTTATCTACTGCTGCTTGGCTTTGCCATTCTGATGTATGTGCTGCTGGATGGTTTTGATTTGGGTATAGGTATTTTGTATCCCTGGTTTAATACAGATGCCGAACATGATCACTTAATGCGCTCTATTGCTCACGTTTGGGATGGCAACGAAACTTGGCTGGTGTTTGGTGGAGTGATCTTATTTGGCGCTTTTCCAGCCGCTTATGCCGCTATCACCTCGGCCTTTTATCTGCCGATCATACTAATGCTGATAGGTTTGATTTTCCGCGGTGTCGCCTTTGAATACAGGTTTAAATCAGATACCTCAAAAAAATACTGGAACACTGCTTTTGCTATAGGTTCTAGC
>NZ_JAIWOI010000223.1 GCF_020217005.1 Rheinheimera sp.
CTCGCTGCATTTTGCCAGGGTCTGATGTTGGGCACTTTAGTGCAAGGCGTACCTGCTGATTTTATTAATCAGTCCAGTTTCAGTTGGATCAGCCCATTCAGCTTGTTTTGTGGTTTAGCTGTGATGGCTGGTTATGCCCTGCTGGCCTGTTGTTATCTGGTGATGAAAAGCCGCGGTGAGTTGCAACAAAAAGCAGCGCGCTACGGCCAGCGTTTAGTACTGATTGTGATGTTATCCATGCTGCTGGTCAGCCTCTGGACTGTCTGGATTGAGCCGGAAATCCGTGCTCGTTGGTTTGGCGGCTTGCATGCTTTATGGTTAATCCCACTGCCTCTGTTGTCTGTGCTTGCCGCCCGTTTATTATTTCGCGACTTAGGCCGGGTCAACCGCAGCCATCAAGCAGAAATCGCTGTGCATGAACGGCATGAAGAAAGGCCATTCTGGTTGGCATCCGCTTTGTTCCTGCTGGCTTTTGTTGGCTTGCTGGTGAGTGTATTCCCTTACCTGCTGCCGCGGCAGCTCACCTATATGCAGGCAGCAGCGCCGGATAGCAGTTTGCTCTTTATGCTACCTGGCATCTTTATTTTTGTACCGCTGATTTGCGCTTATACATTGTGGGGTTACAAAATTTTTGCCGGTAAAGTGGAAGATTATCAGGAGGGTTACTGATGCAATGGTACAAAAAACTCTCTCAGGGCCAATGGTTTGTTTTGTTATATCTGTGTGGATTTTTAAGCTTGACTGTTATTGCATGGCTATTAAAACAAGGAATGAAGCTTTTGTAAGCGATTAAAAATCAAGCATTTTTAATCAAGTATTAGCAGGCTTTTATTGATCTGACACAAATAAAGTGTCAATTAATCTGGCCTGTTATTTTCATTTTTTTCATTTTTTTATTTGCATTTTAAAAAACACTGCTGCTATAGTCAGGTAAAGACCGAGCTGTTTTGGTCCTTACTGGGTGCGAAAGATGAAGTATTTAAGTTTTATCGCAGTGTTGTTTTACCTGAGTTTGCTGTTTCCTACAGCAGGCCATTCTGCATCCAGCAGTTGGGTCGATTTACAACAAGCGAATAAAAACTTCACTGTTGCTCTGGTTGCATCAAGTACCCACTCTACTGTCGATTCTACGGAAACTTCCGGTGACGACGAAAAAAGCCCTGTTCACTGGAATAGTTTTGAATTCCCTGTGCTGCATGGTAATTGTTATCAGTGGACACAAGTTCAGTTCAGTATCACGCAAAAAAGCTGTTATCCAGCTCGCGCTCCACCAGTACACCTCTCTTAAATCATTGAAATAGTCAGAGTTTCCGGCCTCCTAGCCATGTTCTGACACAACCATTGTTTTAATTTCAGTTTCGCTGCCTCTGAGCGGACTGAGGAGAGGTTCCTATGAAAAAGTTAAATTTATTCAACGTTGATGTAATAGACCATTTAGTTCAGCCCGCCGAATTTGCCGAAGCCAATTTAAACTCAGCTGCGCTGGATTTTGTCTCTGACTTCAAGACCACCAGCCCAATGATGATTGATGCTAATACCTGTGCTGTCGAAGCAGAGGATATGATGAATCATGAACATACCAAATTAAAACTGGTAATAGACGCCAATCAGGAATTGATTGGTTTAATCAGCTACGAACAGTTGTCTATCCAGAATGTGTTGCAACGTCTAGGCAAAGGTGTGAATCGCACTGACTTAACAGTGGCCGATTTAATGCGCCCACGTGCTGAAATTAAAGCCCTGGCTTACGAGCAAATCAAACATTGCACCATAGGTGATGTGCTGAACACATTACAACATAATGGCGAGCAGCACTGTTTAGTGATTGATACTGACTCTCACCACATCCGCGGTGTGATCTCCGCGAGCGATATCGCCAGCCGTTTGCATATTCCGGTTCATATTGAAAAAGCACCCACTTTTTTAAATATTTTTGACCGTATGTATGCCTGATCGACCTTTGCCGGGTCATTAACCTGGGCCCGTTGAAGCATGTTTTCTTTCTGGTTTTCCCCGTTTCGTATTCATTCCCGCGGAACGGGGTTTTTGAAAGCCGCCACAGAGTATAGGTACCTCCAAGACCTCCCCTCTGCTGACATTCAGTTTATGGCGGCGTTTTCCGACCGAAGATCAATTAAATACCTCCAAGACCTGCTTCCACTGCTCCTGCTGACATTCAGTTCATGGCGGCGTTTTCCGACCGAAGATCAATTAAATACCTCCAAGACCTGCTTCCACTGCTCCTGCTGACATTCAGTTTATGGCGGCGTTTTCCAACCGAAGATCAATTAAATACCTCCAAGACCTGCATCAGCCCACATTAGAAATTCCATTCATTACCACAATTTTATAATCACAAAGCATTCTTGCTGGCGATTTCGTTAAAGCTTTCCCGAGTACAGCAGATATATAAGCATCAGCTTTTACTGCTTTTGATAAGGAGAGACAAATGAACGAAGCCAGCCGCTTACAAAGAATGCGTGAACTTGGAGTACGGCTCCAGGAACTGCGTTTGCTGCCTTCAGATTCAGTCAATTCTTATGCAGGCGCAGCTATTAATTTTTTATTTAACAACTATCAAATTGAAAAGCCTGTAGGTGCCCCCTTAGATGTAACCTTGCGTGCTTTGGCTACAGGTCTGGCGTTAAGGCACAATATGCAAACCCGCCCGGATCCGGACAAAGTGATCGACTTTTTCTGCCGTCATTATCAGGTGCATTAAGCACTGAAGCTTGTGACAAAAGCTGCTAAAAAGCAGCTTTTTGCGTTATAGGTTCGGCTTTTGACTGCTTCCGGCTGCAAACAAATCCTCTAGACTGTTGCTTTGATTAGTCTTTGAGGTGTGCAAATGCGAAGCAAGCTGGATTGGTTTCGTCATGCTTTTGCTTATGAGTGCGGCGCCATAGTTTTACGTACTCTATGTACTCTGGCCGTGGCTGATGCTGCTTTTGCCAGTGCATCAGCTTTTTCACTATTAAGCTCCTTTACGGTATTTTTGCTGACCTTAACTCACACTAAAGTTTTTGATTACTTCTTGTGGCGATCGACCGGCTCTTTAGTCAAAGCGGGCAAAGTACGGCTTTTGCATTGTGTCAGTTATGAACTGGCGGGGGCGGCAATCAGCATTCCTTTGACCTTATGGTTGCTGGACTTTAATCTGGCTCAAGCCTTATGGCGGGAAGCTTTGATCTTTGTCGTGTTTTTGTTGTACACCTACCTGTATAACTATGGTTATGACTATTTTTTCCCGGTAACCCATGCCAAAACTTATTCTCAAAATAATTGATGTTGCAGCGCGGCGACAAGTGAATGAGTCCCCATGAGCCTGGTTAACCTATGCGATTGGGGCGAGAGCATGCAGTCAACAAAGCGGCAGCTTCAAGTATGATGAGAATATCGATCCGCGCTTATAGCCCAATTCAGCAAAGCCACAGCCATGATCACCACCAACTGGTGATGCCTTTGGCTGGCCGGCTCAATTTGCTGATCAATAAACAGCAGTTGCAGGTCGGTACAGCAGAATGTCTGGTGATACCGGCTGGCACTGAACATGGCTTTTCAGCCGCTGAACAATGCCGGTTTTTAGTCGTAGATTTAACACATTTACCTGCACATTTGCTGCATTTATCTCAGTCGGTGTTTCAATTATCTGATCGGATGCAGCCTTACTTATTGGTGTTGGAACAACTGTTAGTGCAACAAAATCAGCATCTATTACCAGCAGCTCAGCAGTTTTTCCTACAGTTACTGGAAGCAGAACAACCAACACCAGCCTTAGATAAAAGGTTACGCCTGGCACTTCTCTACATGCAGGAGCATCTGGCAGAGGAATTAGATTTGGTACAACTGGCCAGTAAAGCCAGCCTGAGCCTGAGTCAGTTTAAGCAACTGTTTCGCCAGCAATTGGGCCTAAGCCCGGGCCAGTACTTAACCACATTACGCATGCAGCAGGGTCGAACTTTAGTGTTATTTTCCAACTTATCAGTGCAGCAAATTGCCCTGGACTGTGGCTATCAATCGGCCTCAGCTTTTAGCGCCCGCTTTTTACGCCACTATGGCCAAAGCCCACAACAGTATAGAGGGTATGGTCTTACTAGCTGAAGCTGCATGAAATAGCCGCCCTGCAACTCCAATGATCTGGCAAACTTTTAGAGTTTAATCAGCTCCACAGCACCCCGTTTTTGTAAAGTGACATACAACAAGGTCGGGTCTTTTTGCGAAAAAGTGACATTAGTCGGAAACTCGCCTTTTAACTTGTATTCTTGCAACAGCTTGCCTTCAGGGCTAACTTTGGCAACCACAGCTTTGCCATAGCGGGCTATGTATAAGTTCCCTTTGGCGTCAGTGCGCATACCATCTAAACCAAAATCCGGGAATTGGATCAACAGCCTTTTGTTGCTGGCGTTCAGTTGCTCATCCAGGTCATAGACCCAAATTCTGCGCTGCGCGCTCTCGTTGACATACAAGCGGCGTTGATCCGGGCTGATTTCTACACCATTAGTGGTACCCATGTCTTTTTCTACCAGCCTGGAGCTGCCATCTGTATCAATGCGCCATAACTGACCTTTGTTGTTTTTCCAGTCCGGATCGCTGGCAAAAATAACACCATTAGCCGCTATGGTTAAATCGTTGGGCTGAAACATTAAAGGCTGATGGGCATGCAACTCTAGCTTTTTACCGTCATATCGCCAGATATTGTGGCCGGTATAATCGGCTATAAACATCTGGCCTTGCTGGTCAAAACGAATGCCATTGCCAATACTACCTTTGGGTAAAGTCAGAGCTAAGCTGACCTCACCTTTGGGACTGACTTTACCAATAGTACCTTCTACACCGTAGTTCACCGCATATAAATTGCCATCTTTGTCTGTGGCAGGACCTTCAATAGTGGCATGAAAGACGCCGTCCGGCACAAAGTCGGTACTGTCGTTCTGTGTTGTGGCCTGAGCGGTCAAACCGGAAATAGATAACAATAAAATCAGTAATTTGCGCTTCATTCCTTTTATCCTGTGCTGTTTAAGCGGGTTGAATTCCCTGGCTAAACCTCAACAACTGTTCCGGGTCGTAACGCCTTTTCAACTGCTGCAGTTTTTCATAATGAGCACCATAATAAGCCGCAGACCAGTTTTTAATCAAAGCGTCTGTGTAATTTAAATAAGCACCCCCCGTACTGTAGGGTTGCATCACAGTTCGCATCTGGTTTACCCAAAAAGCGGCGCGTTTAAGTTCAGCCTCCGGACTGCCAACAGGCCGGCTGACCAGATACTGAGCACTAAAAAGCGCATTTCTGTGGGCAAAAGCAGTGTGATCGGCAGACACAGAGCTGATCGCGCCCCCCATCAGGGTTAATAAAATACCGCCGGACAAACCTTGTTGCTGGCGTTGCTGTACTTGTGTCAATAAAGCTTCTAATCCGGCTCTGCTGATGGCTTTATTAAAAAAATCTGAGCTGCCCGCCATAGCCACACGTTTCAATTTGGCTTGCTCTGATTGGTGCGGCAATTTGCACTCTGGCATCTCCAAACCCGCACAATCTGTCAGCATGTATTCGCGGTAATTATGCAACACCACATCTTGCTCTACAGGTTGCAGCGGCAATCGTCTTAACCAGTTAACCCATTGCTGCTGCAGCAGTTTTATCTGGCCTATACTGATCACCCTTATTTGCAACTGGGGTTCATGGCCTTGCTGACCACTCCACCAGATAGCAGCCTGAGACCATAAAGCCTCAGGCAACTGACGGCTCCAGTGTTGCCATAAGTTCAGCACAGGCAAAGCGTCTTTTAAGGCAAAATAAGCATGACAACTCAAGATATCGCTGGTTGCAAAAGTCTGGAATTTAAAGCGGGTGACTATGCCAAACTGACCACCACCACCCCCTCTTAAGCCCCAGAATAAATCCGAATTTTGCTGCTCATTACAACGCAAAACCTCTCCATCTACTGTCACAACTTCAGCTTCCAGCAAGGCGTCGCAGGTTAGTCCATACAAACGGTCAGCAATACCAAAACCCCCGCCCTGAGTTAAACCGGCAATACCTACGCCAACACAACTCCCCCCCGGAATGGAACGGCCTTTTTGACTTAACTGATCATAAATATCGCCCAGCTTAGCGCCAGCTTCTATCCAGGCAGTATCCTCTTCCGGCTCCAGCTGAATATCCGCCATTAAAGCTAAATCCAGCAAAATGCCTTTGGTGCTGGAATAACCGGCATAGTTATGACCGCCACTGCGACCTGTGATTGGCAATTGAAACCAGCGGGCAAAAGCTAAAATTTGCTGCACATCGGAAGTATTGGCACAACGGGCTATCACAGCTGGAATAATGTTGTCGTAACGGGAGTTGGCTGCTTTATAAAACCGACTAAAACCAGCATCTGCGGGGAACAATAATTGACCGGAAAAATCAGTTTTGAGCTGCTGCCAGTCGCTGCTTTCAGGCAAAGAGTGGGCAGGACTGAACTGGCAGCCGGATACCGCAGCTAACGCAGCAGCACTGCTTAAAGTTAAAAAATGACGTCTGTCCAAAGTGAAGTCTTTTCAAAATAACAACCGCAGGCAAAGTAGCATAAATTGGCTGAATTCGGCTCGATTTTTATAGCCCAGTCCCTCTCCTACTCTGCGCAAACCAAACCAATTTCCCCTTGCCGCCTGAAAAAAAGCTGTTTATGCTGGCCACACTTAGCTTGTCGGAGTGCTGCACAAACCTGGTTTGTCAGCTGAGACCGCCCCTGGGCGGAATCCGTGGAACCTGAACAGGATAATACCTGCGGAGGGAAACAAGAGCGCACACAGTGGCGGTGATCCGTCTGCCTGTTGGCGCACTCATTCGGCTCATCTGTTGATGGCTGTCCACGCTTTTCCCAAGCTCTGTTGAAAATTAACTATTTAATTATTTCACCGGAGTTTATATGTCAGAAAATCAAAACCGTCGCGCCACCCGCGCCGCTGCCGAGCAATTTATTCAGCAGTTGCAGGGCCAGCCTTATCCCGCCAGCCGCAAGGTCTATATCGAAGGCGACTTACCCGGCGTAAAAGTCGGCATGCGTGAAATTGAACTGCAGCCCAGCTTAATTGGCGGCAGCAAAGACAAGCCGTTATTTCAGCCCAATGCACCGGTTCGGGTCTACGACACGTCCGGTCCTTATTCCTGCCCTGATGCTCAGATTGATATCCGTAAAGGGTTGCCCACCCTTCGTACTGACTGGATCAAACAGCGCGGTGATACCGAACTGGTGACAGACTTTGGTTCTGTCTACAGCAAAGAGCAGTGGCTGGATGAAAGCCTGCAAAGCTTAAGATTTGAAGCTTTAACAGAAAGACGCAAAGCCAAAGCAGGTGTGGCCGTCACTCAGCTGGCCTATGCCCGTCGTGGTGTTATTACGCCGGAAATGGAATACGTAGCTATTCGGGAAAACTTAAGCCGCGCTAACCTGGCAGCGGCCACTGAAGCCAGAGCCCAGCATCCGGGCCAGAGTTTTGGTGCTAACTTACCTAAGCAAATTACTGCTGAATTTGTCCGGCAGGAAATAGCGGCAGGCCGCGCCATTTTGCCCGCCAATATCAATCACCCTGAAATTGAACCCATGATTATTGGCCGTAACTTTCTGGTCAAGGTGAACGCCAATATCGGCAATTCAGCCGTTAGCTCGTCTATTGAAGAAGAAGTGGAAAAGCTGCTGTGGGCCACCCGTTGGGGCGCAGATACAGTGATGGATTTATCCACTGGCCGTTATATTCATCAAACCCGCGAATGGATTATCCGCAACAGTCCAGTGCCTATTGGCACTGTGCCTTTGTATCAGGCGCTGGAAAAAGTTGGCGGCATAGCCGAAGACTTAAGCTGGGAATTATTCCGCGACACCTTAATTGAGCAGGCCGAGCAAGGGGTGGATTATTTTACTATTCACGCCGGAGTGCGCTTAGCTTATGTGCCTATGACGGCCAAACGCCTGACCGGAATAGTCTCACGTGGCGGTTCTATTATGGCCAAATGGTGTCTGGCGCATCATCAGGAAAACTTTTTATATCAACACTTTGACGATATCTGCGACATTATGCGCGCTTACGATATCAGCTTTAGTTTGGGTGATGGCCTGCGCCCTGGCTCTATAGCCGATGCCAATGACGAAGCTCAGTTTGCCGAGCTGAAAACCTTAGGCGAACTGACACACCGCGCCTGGGCTAAAGATGTGCAGGTGATGGTGGAAGGCCCTGGCCATGTGCCTATGCAGCTTATTCGTGAGAATATGCAATTACAGCTGGAATACTGCGCCGAAGCGCCTTTTTATACCTTAGGCCCACTCACCACAGATATAGCACCGGGTTACGATCATCTGACATCAGCCATTGGTGCAGCTCAGATCGGCTGGTATGGCTGCGCTATGCTCTGTTATGTCACGCCCAAAGAGCATTTAGGTTTACCTGATAAAAACGATGTCAAAGAAGGTTTGATTGCTTACAAAATTGCCGCCCACGCTGCCGATTTAGCCAAAGGCCATCCGGGCGCACAAATCCGCGATGATGCCCTGTCCAAAGCCCGTTTTGAGTTCCGCTGGCAGGACCAATTTAACTTAAGTTTAGACCCTGACCGCGCCCGCTCTTATCACGATCAAACCTTGCCACAAGAGTCCGGCAAAGTAGCGCACTTTTGTTCTATGTGTGGCCCTAAGTTTTGCTCGATGAAAATCAGCCAGGATGTGCGCGACTATGCCGCCAGTATTGAAGTGAAACAGCTCGATACTGAACAACAGCAAGCAGAAATGCAGAAAAAAGCGCAGCAATTCCGTGAGTCTGGCGCCGAGCTGTATCACGGCTCGGATTCAAAGTTGGAGGAACCTCAGTTATGAGCCCGACGCTGCTTATTCTGGGCGGCGGTTTAATGGGACGTTTATGCGCTTTGGCTTTGTCCGAACCCGGACTTTGGCCAAAGCCAGCCCGTATTCGCCTGCTGGAAAAAGGGAGTTTTAGCCCTTCCCAGGAGCTGTATCAAGCCAGTGCTGCTTTTGCTGCAGCCGCTATGTTATCGCCTTTGGCTGAGTCTGTGCTTTTAGAGCAGGATTTAGTAGAACTGGGCTATCGCAGTATGCAGCTGTGGCAACTGCTGCAACAGCAGTTGCCGGACTTTGGCCTGCAACAACAAGGAGCTTTGCTGCTGGCCCATCCACAGCAACAGCACCTGTTATTACATTTGGTCAGTCAAATTAAAGCCCAGCCTGTACACAAACCTCAATGGCTGACTAAAACTGAACTGGCAGAACTTGAGCCGTCGTTAGCCGGACGTTTTCAGCATAGTTGTTATTTACCAGGCGAAGGCCAGCTGAATAATCAGGCCTTCCTGAAGCATTCCCTGCAGCTATTACAACAAAGAGGAGTATCGCTGGAAGCTCAGTCCACAGCAGAGTTTAAAGGCAACCACCTCTGGTGTAATGGCAAGTTAGAACCAGCCGATCTGGTGATTGATTGCCGTGGTTTAGGTGCGTCCACTGAATTGCCGCTATTGCGACCAGTACGGGGTGAAGTGCTAAGAGTGAAAGCACCAGCAGTACAACTTAGCCGCCCTGTGCGGTTATTCCATCCTCGTTATGCGCTTTATATAGCACCCAAAGGCGACGGCATTTTTGTGGTGGGCGCTACAGAGTTGGAATCATCCGATCAATCCGGTCCTTCGGTGCGCTCTGCGCTGGAACTGTTATCGGCTTTGTATTCAGTAGACCCTGCTTTTGCCGAGGCAGAAATTTTAGGCCTGCAAGCCTCTGCCCGCCCTGCTTTGCCGGATAACAGACCTGAAATACAGCAAAAGCCAGGGTTAATCCGGGTCAATGGTTTATACCGTCACGGCTATTTATTAGGCCCGGCTTTGGCTGAACAAGTGGCCCAGTTGGCGTTGCGGCAGCTGAGCGAAACTAAGGAGCTGTGTTATGGCTGAGCATATGAAAATAGAGCTAAGCATCTGGTTAAATGGCAAAAAAGAAAGCTTAAATTCCAGCCAGTTAAGCGA
>NZ_JAIWOI010000224.1 GCF_020217005.1 Rheinheimera sp.
TCTTTTGCCACGCTTTAAAGCCCCTTTTGCTGTGGCTTTAAATGGCCGTTTTATTGCGGCGGCCCAGTATCCAAACACACAACTTCAAGCCGGTGATCAGTTGGATATTGTCAGCCCTATAGCTGGAGGTTAAGCATGCACCCCGAATTTAACATTTACCGCGAAACCTTGAACAGCAGGCTGATTTTAGGCAGTGCCCTCTATCCAAACCCGGCTTTGATGCAACAAGCCCTGCAACAAAGTGGCTGCGAAGCTGTGACGTTAAGCCTGCGTCGGCAAGCGCCGGAACAGCAAGGCGGCGAGCAATTCTGGCAGCTGATCCGCGATTTAAAACTCAGGCTCTTGCCCAATACCGCAGGTTGCCATACGGTGCAACAAGCCGTGACTTTGGCGCAGATGTCGCGGGAAATATTCCAGACCAACTGGATAAAGCTGGAGCTGATAGGCGATGACTACAACCTGCAGCCCGAGCCGATTTTATTACTACAGGCGGCCGAACAACTGCTGACGGATGGGTTTGAGGTCTTGCCTTATTGCACAGACGATTTAGTGCTTTGCAAAAGGTTGTATGAACTCGGTTGCAAAGTACTGATGCCCTGGGCTGCGCCTATAGGTTCGGGGTTAGGTGTACTCAATCCTTATGCGCTGCGGACTTTACGAGAGCGTTTGCCGGACGCCACGTTAATAGTGGATGCAGGTTTAGGTTTGCCTAGTCACGCCTGTCAGGTGATGGAAATGGGCTTTGATGGTGTATTACTGAATTCTGCCGTGGCTTTGGCCAAAGACCCTGTATTGATGGCTCAAGCTTTTTCGCAGGCAGTCACAGCAGGCCGCTCGGCATTTTTAGCAGGCGCTATGCCGAAACAGGACTTTGCCAGCCCTTCGACACCAGTGCTTGGCATGCCGTTTTGGTTGCAGGAGACGCCATGATTCAAACAACTCTTGCAGCAAATCAGGCAACAATACTGTGGAGTATTGCAGGCTCAGACAATAGCGCAGGCGCTGGTATTCAGGCCGACTTAAAAACCATTCAGAGTTTTTCTGCACCAGAACAGCCTCTGCACTTATGTACTTTAGTGACAGCTATTACCGCCCAGCATAGTTCTGGGGTCGATGCTTCTATGGCCGTCTCTGTCGATCTGCTGCACCAGCAGGCGATGGCTTTACTCAAAGATGCGAAGCCTGCTGTGATTAAAATTGGTTTACTGGTGAACAAAGCTCAGGTGCTTTGGCTGACTGATTTTCTACAGCAGCTCAGAAAAAACCAGCCTGACTTACTGGTGATTTATGACCCAGTCGCTATCAGCAGTTCAGGCTCAACTATGGCGGAACCCGGTTTATACCAGACGGTGATGCAGCATTTATTGCCACAACTGGATCTACTGACGCCTAATTTGCCAGAGCTGGAGGCTTTGACTCAAAGCCCTGATCATCAACAAGCAGCAGAGCTGTTATTCAAAGCCGGAGTAAAAGCAGTGCTGGTAAAAGGCGGCCATGCAGATACCAGTGCTTGCACAGACCAGCTTTTTATCAGCGCTGATTTTCGCTACCGCGGTTATCCGGCTTATACCCATCAGATCAGCCTTAGCAGCCCCCGCCAACAACATGCTTTTAACCATGGCACAGGTTGTTGTTTTAGCAGCGCCTTGGCGGCAACTTTGGCGTTAGGTTATGCACTGGAAGATGCTTTTGTAGTGGCAAAAACTTATATCAATCAAGGCTTAAGCCAGCCTGTTGCTGTCAACCACAGTTCAGGTACTGTCGGCCACTGGGGTTTTCCCTCCAATCCGCTGTATTTACCAGAGCTACTACCAGCTCTACAGCCACCAACTCAGCCCTTTGCACCTTTAAAAGCAGCTTTGGGCTTGTATGTGATAGTTCCTTCAGTAGCAGAACTAGAAAGAGCCCTAGCAGCCGGAGTAAAAACCCTACAGCTACGGATAAAAAGCGAAGATCAGGCACTACTGAGGCATGAAATTCAGCAGGCCATCGAGCTTTGTCAGCACCCTGATATTCAGCTGTTTATTAACGATCACTGGCAATTAGCGCTGGAGCTTGGTGCTTATGGTGTGCATTTAGGTCAGGAAGATATAGATCAAGCCAACTTAGCGGCGTTGCAACAAGCCGGACTGCGGTTGGGAATCTCCAGCCATGGCTTTTATAAGCTATTAAGGGCGCAGCAGCTTTGCCCTAGTTATCTGGCGATAGGTGCAGTTTTTGCTACCCAAACTAAAAACATGGGCGGTAAGTTACAGGGGCTACAGAAACTGGCCCGCTACACTGCGTTATTTCCACAGCTCCCATTGGTCGCTATTGGCGGCATCAATGAAAACAATGCCAAAGCTGTGCTGGCGACGGGCATCAGGCACTTAGCTGTAGTACAGGGATTTGCTAAGGCAACAGATCCCAAACTTTGGGTGCAACAGATGCAGCAATTAATCAGCGAGGCGCTTCATGCTGACTGATTTAGAGTTTATCCGTTATAGCCGCCAACTGATGTTGCCAGGTTTTGGTGAAGCCGCTCAGCTAAAACTGAAACAAAGCAAAGTATTGCTGATTGGTTGTGGTGGTTTAGGCCATGCCGCCAGTCAATATCTGGTGTCATCCGGTATAGGCCAGCTGACTTTGGTTGATGGCGATAAAGTGGAGTTATCTAACCTGCAGCGGCAAGTGTTATTTCGCGACGCAGACACAGGCTTTAACAAAGCTAAAATGGCGGTGCGCCAGTTGAAGCAGCTCAATCCGCATGGGCAAATCGAGGCTATTGAACAACATTTTAGCGCCGACAATGCCGACGCCTTGCTGGCAAAAGCGGACTGGGTGCTGGACTGTACAGATAATTTCAATAGCCGAACGCTCATCAATCAGCTCTGTCAGCACAGTCAAATCAGCCTGATTAGCGCTGCCGCTATAGACCAACAAGGCCAGTTGATGCTCTGGCCTTTTGCCCATAACCAAAGCCCCTGCTACAGCTGTTTATTCCCTGAACTCACAGACCAATCCGGTAACTGCAGCAGCTTAGGGGTACTGGCCCCTTTACTTGGGATTATTGGCTCTATGCAAGCTATGTTGCTGATCCAACAAATTATTCAGCCCGATACCCAAGCTAAATTCTGGCAGTTTGAGGGCCTGGGGTTCAGCTTAAAGTCTTATGCACTGCCACTTCAGCACTGTTGTTGCAACGAAGAAAAAATAGCGTGAATTCAGTCTCTTGGTCAGGTTATAGTGACAAAAGGAAATTAGGTTTTGTAGTGAAGGAAAGCTGTTATGCGTTTTGTCGTGCTGTTATCTGCTCTATTACTGTTTTCTGGTTGCGCTTCTATCCCTTTCAGCACTATGGCCACATTCAGCCAGTTTGATGAAAATACCCTGACCACACTGGACCCAAACCAGATGCTGGTAAAAGTCAGTGTGGGTCATGATTTTAATCTGCAGCCGGATTCCACCAAACTGCAATTGAGTGCGCAGCCAAGCAATGTCAACAGAAGCACTGAAGCAGCTTTTGGCTTGGAGCTACTGAGTCAAGTGACAGAAAAACGTGCTACAGGTCTATTTAGTGCAGATATGGAGGTCACCACCTATCAGTTTAAAATCGACAAGACTGGTATTGAAGCATTAAAAAAACTGCAGGCTCAATTTAAAACTACAGGCCTTTCAGGCGACATGAGTTTTAGTGTAGAAACAGACTTCGACGCAAAAGATGAAACAGATATTAAAGATGAAATGTGGCTTTGGATAGATATCCAACTGTCTGAACAGCAAGGTTATATTCCACTGTTTGACGCTGCTAAAATGCCAGTTAAAAAGGTTTAACACCTTTAAGCCACAGTTTGTAGCTGTGGCTCAAATGCATCGGATATCAATGGCCAACCGGAATTGGGTTTTCCGCTATGGATTCGTTAAAGGCGTTAAAGAGTGCATGTTCGCTTGAACCAGGGTTGTCACGCAGTGCTTGTATTGCGTCCACATAGACTTCGTCCCGATCTGTAGCCAGAATACGCATAGTTTCATTGACAAATAGGTCCAACGGCATAGCACGCGGGTCACCACTTTTGTGAATCAAATCAGTGTCTACCCATGGCGGCGCGACTTCCAGTACCCGAACGCCTGAATGACGTAAGGCAAAACGTTGCGACATCGCATAAGAGTGAATAGCTGCTTTAGTGGCTGAATAAAGCGCGTTGCTTGCCAGAGGCAAAAACGCCAGCACTGAAGAGTTATGGATCACAACCGCATCCTGTTGTTGCTTCAGGTGAGGCAACAACGCGGCGGTCATACGCACTGGGCCCAATAAATTCGTGTTGATGGTTGCCAGTGCATTTTCTTCGTCCAGGCCACCAGCTGCATCGTCAAAAGGCATAATGCCTGCGTTGTTAAACAGTACGTTTAATTCAGGAAACTTCGCGAGCAGCCGTTCCGCCACAGCCTTGATTTGCTCTGGATTTTGAATATCCAGCTCCAGACCGTACATACCAGGATTTGCTTGTGTCACTTCATCCAATAATGCTTTGCGACGGCCGCTAATAATTACTTGATTGCCTTGTTTGTGAAATTCTTCAGCCATAGCACGACCAATTCCTGAAGTTCCGCCTGTAATAAAAATAGTGTTTCCGGTCATTTTCATAATGTAGTTCTCTTTATATATTCGCTAAGTTTCTGATAAACAAATTATTTGGTTAGATAACGTGAGCCAGGCTTGGTATGGCCAAAACGTTGTGATAATGCTTTGCGGGCCGCTTCGAATGCATCCCACTCAGCACCGTCCTGTAATGGCGGAATAGTGATGACTTCACCTGCATCCAAACCTGCCAAGGCAGCGTCCACCATATCAGCGGTGCTCATGACTATTTCAGTGGGTAAATGCTCGTGCGGCAGGCCAGCCACACCCCAAAAATCTGTGGCTGTCGCACCTGGCAATACCGCCTGAATTCGAATGCCCTGCGAGGCCAGTTCATGCTGCAGCGACTGAGTCAATGCCAGCACATAAGCTTTGGTTGCACCATAAACACCGTTCAGAATTTCCGGCCCAACAGCGACAATAGAAGCGATGTTAATTAAGGTGCCGCCGCCCTGTTTAATGAAGGCAGGCACTGCAGCGTAGGTCAGGCGGGTTAAGGCGGTGACATTGATATCAATCATGCTGACCATGTCCTTGATATCACTCTGCATTAAAGGTGCGACAGCACCAAAACCTGCGTTATTGACCAACATGTCAATGCCACCTTTAGCGAGCAGAGCCTCTACCACAGCGGATTCTGCCGGGTTTGCTAAGTCAGCCTGCAGCAGTTGCACAGTGCGACCTGTTGCACTGCGTATTGAAGTTGCCACAGCCTCCAGACGCTCTTTATTGCGGGCGACCAGGACCAGATCATAACCACGGCGGGCTAAACGATCCGCATATACGGCACCTATGCCAGATGAAGCACCAGTGATCAAAGCAGTTTTAGTTTTCATAGTTGTTTCCTTGGAGAGCTGTTGAAGACGGCTTTATTCTGGCAGAACTTAAAATAAGATAAATGACACAAAAAACGCATTTCAGGACATGCTCAACCTATCTAATGAGTTTGCAATAAATTGGTATAAAACATATAGACAAGGCCTGATGAAGCACAAATAATAGCCAGCACAGAATTAGACCATTAAAGACATTACCCACTTTTCAGGACAAAGAATGAATAAGCGTATTGGGCTCATTGTGTATGATGATTTTCAGATCCTGGATTTAGCCGCTCTGACCGTCTTTGAATTCGCCAATACGATGCAGCAAAAAATTAACTACCAGTTTGCGTCTTTGTCGGTAGAAGGTGGTCAGGTCAGGAGCTCTACCGGAGTAGTAATAGACACTCAGCCTATTGGCTTTGGTCACTACGACACACTGATGATTGCTGGCGCATTACTGATCCCAAAAGCCATGCCGGCTTTAGAGGCTAAATTAAACGAAGCAGCTTCTGGCTCGACTCGCATTGCCAGTATTTGCACCGGAGCTTTTGTACTAGCCAATGCAGGTTTGTTGAATGGTAGAAGAGCAACTACACACTGGGCCTGGGGGCGACATCTGAAAGACCAGCACCCAGCAGTACAGGTGGATGAAGATAAAATTTATGTCAAAGACGGTCAGCTCTGGACTTCTGCAGGGGTTACAGCCTGCATCGACTTGGCACTGGCTTTGGTAGAAGCCGATTTAGGCGCTGAAGTCACTAAACATATTGCTCGTCTGATGGTAGTGCATCATAGACGGACTGGCGGCCAGTCGCAGTTTTCAGCTATGGCAGAATTGGAGCCCAGCTCAGACCGGGTCAGAGATGCGCTTAAATTTGCTAAAGAGAACCTGCAGAAAGATATAACAGTGGAAGATTTAGCTGAACATGTGCACTGGAGTCCGCGCCATTTCAGTAGGGTTTTTCATCACCAAACCGGCATGGCTCCCGCCAAAGCCATTGAAAAGTTAAGACTCGAATCAGCTCTGGCTTTGATAGAACAAGGCCACTCCTCTATTAGTCGAATTGCTGCACTGACAGGTTTTGGTGATGAAGAACGGATGCGCCGGGCTTTTTTGCGCACTTACGGTCAGTCCCCCAAAGCCTTTGTACATTTATCCCGGCTACAGCAGGACAATGTGTATTTGTCCTGAGCCTATTATCAAATAATTTTTGAAACTGATTCGGTATATCACTTATTTTATTGATGAATCATAACCTCTATTCTGCGGCCAATACTTAGACAAAACCGGAGAAAGAAATGAAACACCTGATAACACCTGCCTTATGGCTGTCTTTAACTATAAGTAGTCTGGTCAGCGCTGCCCCGGAAACCGGAAGCCTCGAGACTGTAGCTGAGTTACCAATACGACCAGGTAATGTAAGCGTCACGACACAAGGCAGAATCTTTGCCACAGTTCACCCTCTGGATACACCATCAGGTTTACAACTGATTGAAGTCGACCGCAAAACTGGTGACTACAAAGCCTGGCCTTCAAAAGATTTGCAGAAAACTGCTGCAGCTACTTCAGCACAATTTGATAGCTTGCTGGGTATTACACAAGACAAAGCAGGCCACCTCTGGACTGTAGATATGGGCTTAGAGTTAGGCCAGACCAGAATTTGGGGTTTTATTATCGACAATGGCAAGCTGTACAAACAGCTGGTATTACCGGAAAAGCTGGCGCCTAGGGGTAGTTTTATTCAGGATTTGGTGGTCGACTCAACAGCCGGTTGGATTTATCTGGCCGACATAGCTAACCCAGGCTTACTGGCCGTAAGAATACGAGACGGCCATACGGTACGTTTTTCTGGTCATACGTCGTTACAAGCTCAAGCCGACGCCGTGATGAAAGTAGACGGCCAAGTCACCTTATTTAACGGCAAAGCAGCGCAAGTTGCAGTGAATCCTCTGAGTTTATCGGCCGATGGCGAAACCCTCTATTATGGCGCTATGAATGGCACTCACTGGTATCAGTTATCTACTGAAGCTTTGCAAACAGGCAAGGCAGATCGCATCGCTGCTACTGTGAAATTAGTAGGTAACAAACCTGTGTCTGATGGTGCCACGACCTCAGCTCAGGGCCAACACTATTTCACCAATCTGAACCAGAACGCTATTGACCTGTTGGACCGAAAAAACCAGCTGAAAACACTGGTCAGCTCGCCCTTGCTGGATTGGCCAGACAGTGTGCAATTCGGCGAATCAGGTTGGTTGTATATTTCAGTCAATCAATTACACAAAGCCAAAGCTTTTAACGGCCAGGCAGAAACCGCCCAGGTTCCTTATCGGATTATGCGGGTATGGACAGGCGAAGATGGCGTTCGTCGCTAAATTTAACTGCAACCTCTGGGTTGCTCATTCATAAGGTTAAGGAGTAGGACTATGGTGTATTTATTGGCAGAAATTCAGGCCAAACCCGGTAAAGCAGAGTTGGTCAAACAAGCCTTGTTACAGATCCTGGAGCCGACCAGACAGGAAGAAGGTTGTCAGCAGTATGAGTTATTTGCCGACGAAAAAGTCGAAGGACTGTTTTTGATGCAGGAGAAGTGGACTACTGAGCAAGCATTAGAAGGCCATAACAACACAGCTCATCTGCGTCATTTTGGTGAATACTGCAAACAACAGGATGCACTGGAGCATGTGATATTAAGACGGCTTGAGTTTATTGGCTAAGTCCATTGAATTCAGGTGAAGCAGATTCGGCAGGATAAACTTAGTCCGAATCAGCTTTACCTTCCCCCGGCCAAATCGATAAAAGTACCGGTGGCATAAGAGGCTTGCTCAGATAACAGCCATAAAATGGCTTGAGCAACTTCTTCCGGCTGGCCACCTCTTTTCATCGGAATACTGTCTTTGACCCGATCAACACGACCAGGCTCGCCGCCGCTGGCGTGAATATCTGTATAGATAAAACCCGGTCTCACAGAATTGACACGAATGCCCTGCTCAGCAACCTCTTTGGATAAACCAATTGTAAATGTATCCAAGGCACCTTTGGATGCTGCGTAATCAACGTATTCCCCAGGGGATCCCAAACGGGAGGCTGCAGAGGAAACATTAACAATGGCCCCACCTTTGCCACCTAGTTTTGTCGACATACGCTTCACAGCTTCGCGGGCACACAACATGGGGCCAACAACATTAGTTGCAAAGACCCGCTGTAAACGTCTTTCATCCATACCCAGTAAGCTACGTTGCTGTTCCAGAATGCCAGCGTTATTCACCAGCGCAGTGACTGGCCCAAGCTCCAGATCAACCCGTTGAAATAACTCTACTATTTCTGCTTCAACAGCAAGGTCGGCCTGCATAGCCACAGCAGTGCCGCCTGCAGAGCGAATGTCAGCCACCACTGCATCAGCGGCCTGTTGATTGGTTAGATAGTTAACGCAGACTTGATAACCCTGAGCTGCAGCCAGTTTTGCAGTCGCAGCACCTATACCCCGGCTGCCCCCTGTCACTATCAGTATTTTGTTCAAACCCGCTTAAAGCCTATTCTAAACCCACCCCAATGCCGGCCTTTGACCAGAATAGGCACCGACAAATCATGCAGAATTTCGCCAGTGTCACGTTTATAAGTTTGTAACAGCATAGGCAAAGTATTGCTGCCGCAGCGGCTGCCAGTGCGATCGCCAAAGACGCGTTTGGTGCGGTTTTGCAGTAAATCTTTTTCGTAGTTGCCAGTTAAAGCCTGACTGTATTTTTTGTTATGGGTCGGGAAATAACCCTTACGGTCGACGCCGCCAGCATATAACACATTGGAATGACGCTCTAAAATCGGCTCCTGGATCAGAGGGAAAAACTGGTCAGTAAAACTATCATAGGCGGTATGGAATTTTTGTGGATTGGTGTTGGCTATGGGCTGATACTGCTCGGCAAACAATTGTTGTTCTGTCAGCTTGCCCTCACTCAGGGCTTTTTCAAATAAAGCCCCGATAGCTGCAGCAGCCTGCTGCGCTTCTTTCAGCACAGGGTTAAAGAAACTTTGCTCTGTAACAGTACTGAGTTCACGGTAAATACTTTCAGTTTCTACTGACAACTCAATAGCTTGCTCGGCCACAGTACTGCCTTTATGTTCTATTGCTGACAACGCTTTATTAATGCTCTGAATAGACTGGCCCAATTGTTGGCTGGTATTTTCCAA
Organism: Rheinheimera sp.; assembly: GCF_020217005.1. Taxonomy (GTDB): domain Bacteria; phylum Pseudomonadota; class Gammaproteobacteria; order Enterobacterales; family Alteromonadaceae; genus Pararheinheimera. The sequence goes on from NZ_JAIWOI010000224.1 coordinate 9,623, forward strand.
ACCAGTACTGACCTGCTCTATTTGCTCCAGCGCCGCCGACACCTGGCCCACCTCTGTGTTAATACCGTTAAAACCAGCGGCCACAGATTGTAATTCCTGCTGCACATCAGCACTTAACTGCACCAACTGACTCATGACGCCTGCGGTTTGTTCACTCTGCTGCCGAATATCAGCCAGCATTTTGGCGATATCTTTGGTGGCTTCTGAGGTTTTCCCAGCTAAAGCCCTTACTTCATCCGCTACTACAGCAAAACCACGACCTTGCTCACCAGCCCTTGCTGCTTCAATAGCGGCGTTCAGCGCTAATAAGTTCGTTTGATTGGCAACACTAGTGATCACCTCAGTGATACGCTGAATATCATCAGCACTGCCTTTGAG
>NZ_JAIWOI010000225.1 GCF_020217005.1 Rheinheimera sp.
TTGTTCCAACTGGCTGGCAGCGTCACTGACTGCACTGGCCAACTGATTGATATTTTCTACACTTTTTTGCAAGCGCTGATCAGCTGTACTACAGGCATCTGCGGTATGCACTATGCTATGACTAATTTGTTGCAGATTATCTGTCAGTTGACCACTGGTATCGGCCAACCCTGAGGCCGCGCTGCCAATTTGGCCACAGTCGTCGCCACTGTGTTTGATGTCTTTTATTAAACCGTCTATATAAAAGGACACTTCAGCTGCACCTATCGCCATTTTAGAGGTGGCCTCAGTAATATGATGGGCGCTATCGGCCAGAGCACTGGGTTCGTGCCGGATTTGCACTTCAACTGGTTTACGGCCAGTCCAGAGCAGGAAACCTGTGATGGCGAACAGATTAAGCAGAAGTAATAACCAGTTATTCCACCCCAGCCAGAGATACAGAGCCTGGGCCGCTAGCCAGCTCAAAACAAAAACCACTGCAGCACGTACATTTTCCATAACGACTTCCCATTCGACAAAAGGCCTGAAGGCCACATGGCAGAAGAAAAACTCCAGAATTTACAACTCTGTAGCAATTAGCTTCTGGCAGTGTTTCTTTTAAGTCCGCAACTGTCAAACCATCATCGGGGGAATGCGACTAAAGTCTAGGTCCCTTTGGTTTATACCCGTCGCCCTGAAAGCTGCAGCTTTGTTGCCATCACCGCAGTCACATAGTTTTACTATGCTCCAGGCGTCTCTCGGACTTGTCGCCTCACTGCATCTTCAAGTAACCAGGGTATATATGCCGCTATTGTCTGACAGGAAAGCCGCTTTCAGACCAAGCCTGCATACCACCAGCTATGGAGTATAGGTCACGAAATCCCATACGTTGCAGCGATTCGGCAGCCAGCGCAGACCGGGCGCCAGAACGGCAAATTAAATACAGAGGCTGACTCGCCAATTCAGTCAGAGCCAGCACTGGGTCTCTGTGCTCTGCAACAGCAGGATGTAGTGGCAACTGCATTTCCAGCACACCACGGGGCATATTCACAGCAGTCGGAATATGACCTGTAGCAAATTCTGCAGGTTCACGCACATCAATAATGCGCGCCTGACCGGTTTTTAATAACACGGCCAACTGCTGCACTGACAGTTCCTGAATTTTGGCTTTGGCTTCAACAACAAGCATGGGTCCGGTTTTCATAAAGTGAGTCCTTTGGAAGAAGTTGCATGTACTATAGCTCGAAAAAGCAGCAGCATTGAATGACCTAAGGTGAACAATACGTAGGGTTTTATCCTCTTTCAGGCTTGATACAAAGCCAGTTTATAGCTCAAGACTGTCTAACCAGTTTAAAAAAGTCCTCACTTTAATGCTGACCATTCGGCCTGAAGCATGCAGCGCCCATAAATCCAAAGCAGGCAGTGTCCAATCATCCAGCACTCTGACTAATTCGCCTTTTTCAAGTTCGGCCCCCACCATCCAACCCGAGGCTATAGCCAACCCCATGCCAGACAATACGGCTTCTCTTAGTCCTTCGGCAGCGCTGACCTGGAGCCGTGATTGGACATGGACCGAGGTTTGTGTGGTACCCTGCTTAAATTGCCATTCTCTTGCGTTACTACCCTGCCCATAGACAATCACATCATGCTCAAGCAGCTCTGCTGGTGTTGCCGGTTTTCCCTTTTTCGCTAAATAGCCTGGACTGGCGACAACATACCTTTGCGCTGTGGCAAGCTTTCTGGCCGTTAAATTTGAATCCGCTAGCGTTCCAGTACGCAAGGACAGATCTATTTTTTCGGCGATCAGATCAATATACCGATCATCCATCAGCAGTTCTATCTGCAAATTCGGATGCTGCTCCATAAACAAGTGCAACCTGGGTACCAAATGAAGACGCCCAAAGGTGACAGGCACGCTGATGCGTAAACGTCCGTACAAACCAGCAGCACCACGAGCGGCACTTTCTGCTTCTTCCGCCAGCGCAACCACCTGTGCGGCGTTTTCATAGAAGGCCTGACCCGCTTCCGTAATGGTTAAACGCCTGGTCGATCGCAGTAATAATCTGACGCCAAGATGCTGTTCCAAAGCTTCAACAGTTTTTGAGATAGCGGGCTGGCCAAGGCCTAAATCACGCGCTACTGCCGAAAAAGAGCCTGTTTCCACCACTCTGGAAAATACCGTCATCGCCCGCAACATATCCATAATTACCCTCCTTTAAGGAATAAATATTATAGCCTACAGCCATCTTATTTAACTTATAGGAATTAATTAAAGTTTACTCCGTCAGCAACCTAACCAAAACCAACGGAGTTTTACCATGACTAACAACAACTTTGTTTTATATAGCATCGACAACGCACCAGCTGCATCCGCCAATATTTTAACCGCAGTACAAAATACCTGGGGCTTCGTGCCAAACCTGCACAAAGTGATGGCGGCAAGCCCGGCAGCCATCGAAGCCTACAGCACATTGTGGACCCTGGCTGAACGCACAAGCTTTTCAGCCGTTGAACGTAATATCGCTTATCTGGCCATTATTTATGAAAACGAATGTGACTACTGCATGGCTGGCCACACAAATCTGTCAAAAATGGCAGGTGTGGATGCGCAGCACATCACTGCAGTTCGTGAAGGAAAAGTCATAGCAGACACTAAGCTGGAAGCCTTGCGCCAATTTGCAGCACTGATCACCAAAAACCGTGGTTTTGTCACAGAACAACAGGTTGAAGCTTTCAAAGCTGCAGGTTACAGCAATGAGTCCGTACTGGATCTGCTGGTACTGGCAGCCACTAAGTTGCTCTCCAATTACACCAATCATCTGGCTCGTACCCCTTTAGATAGCTTTATGAAAGGCGCTGAATGGCAAGTACCAGCCGCCAAATAACTAGTTCTCTGGTCCAAACAACTTTAATCACAAAAATTAGCATTGGCCGCCTTATGACAGTGCGGCCCTGTCAATCTAATGAGGTCATTCATTATGTCACTTAGCACTGAGTTAAACGCATTTCGGGCTGAATTTATGGAAAAAGTCCCGACCGCTATTCGTGAAGCTATGACAACAGCAGATTTAGCACTGGCAGCAAGCGGAATTACTGAGCGCGCGCTAAAAGCAGGCGCAATGGCTCCGGACTTTATCCTGCCGGATGTGCACGGCAACAAGGTGCAGTTATCTACTTTGTTAGCAAAAGGCCCGGTGGTAGTGAGTTTTTACCGTGGCGGCTGGTGCCCTTATTGCAATCTGGAATTAAGAGCACTGCAACAGGTACTGCCGCAACTTCAGCAGCTCGGCGCAAACCTGGTGGCTATTTCTCCACAAAGGCCGGATGAAAGTCTGTCTACAGCTGAGAAAAACGCTTTGAGCTTCCCGGTTTTGAGCGATTTATCCTCCTCTGTTGCCAGCAGTTTTGGCATCACTTTTGATTTAGCGGAAGAGCTTCGACCAATTTATACCGAGTTTAATCATCCACTACCGCAGAAAAATGGAGTTGATAGCTGGGTGTTACCACTACCTGCAACTTATGTCATAGACAAAAAGGGAAAAATCTTATTGTCCTTTGTAGATATTGATTATCGCAACAGACTGGAGCCTTCCGAAGTGATCACAGCCTTGAGCTCTGGCCTGGCTGCCCTATCCGAAGGGGAGCAAGCATGATTGATCTCTATGCTTTTGCCACACCAAACAGCATTAAAGTATTGATAATGTTGGAGGAGCTTGGCCTTGATTATCAGTTACATAGTGTGAACATTCGCCAGGGACAACAAAAACTACCGTCATTTTTACAGCTCAATCCCAATGCAAAGGTGCCTGTAATAGTTGACCACGACAACGTAGATACTGCGCTGGTATTGACAGAAAGTGCCGCTATTTTGCTTTACCTGGCAGAAAAAACCGGACTTTTGTTACCCACGGATCCGGCCTTAAGAGCCAGGCTGTTCGAACATCTTTTTTTACATGCATCAGGACTGAGTCCGGCTTTTGGACAGTCCGGCTATTTCCTGCGACTAGCGCCTGCACCTATTGAGCATGCCATACAAAGATTCAGCGGCGAAGCACACCGTTTAACTGGCTTGCTTGACCAGGGTCTTGCTGGCAAAGAATTTATGCTGGGTTCAGAGCTGAGTATTGCAGATATTGCACATTTTGGCTGGTTCTGGCGCAGCGAATTTGCCGGTATTTCGCTCAAAGATTTCTCCAATCTTGAGCTTTGGTATAACAGGTTGTCAGAGCGACCGGCTGTTATCCGGGCTATAGAAAAAATCAACTCCATTGCCGCCAGTCAGGAGAGACCCAATGCATAAAACCATTGTGATCACAGGTGCTTCGAAAGGCATTGGACTGGCGAGCGCCAGGTTATTAGCTCAGCAAGGCTGGCAGGTGCTGGGGGTCGCCCGTAAAGCCCCCACGGATTTTCCAGGCGAATTTATTGAATGCGACTTGGCCAATGCAGCAGAAATAACCACTCTTGCACAGTCTCTGGCTCAACAACCACAAGTGGTGGCTATAGTGAATAATCTCGGCCTGGTTCGACATGAAACTATTGAAGAGGTCAGTTACTCCTCTTTTCAGCAACTGATGGACTTTAATATCCGCCCTGCTTTGGTGCTTACGCAGACTATTTTACCTGCCATGCGCAAAGCACAATTCGGCCGTATTATTAATATCAGCAGTCTGGTGACAAAAGGACTGCCTTACCGCACCAGTTATGCAGCAGCAAAAACTGCGCTGGAGAGTGTAACCCGCTCTATGGCCATCGAACTGGCGATAGATGGTATTTCTGCAAATGCTGTAGCTCCGGGCCCTACAGAAACTGAGTTATTCCGACACAACAACCCAAAAGGCAGCGAAAGAGAAGCGAGCTATTTGTCGCAGGTCCCTATGGCAAGGCTTGCAAATCCAAATGAAATTGCTGCGGCCATAGCTTTTTTAGCCTCGGATTTCGCAGGTTTTATCACAGGGCAAACTCTGTTTGTGGATGGTGGTGCAAGTTTGGGCAAAATTTAAGCCGGGCAGATCCTACTGCTAAGGCGACTCAGTGGGCAGCAAAACAAGGAAAATCACTTATTCAATTAAAGTTGTTACTTTTGCCCAGTTAATCTTGATTATTGCTGCCATACTGAAAAAAGCTTCGGGTTTATCAGACTAAACTGAGAAGTATCAGAAAAACTGCCTCTGCTTCATACAGGCGGTTTTTCAGCCACCCAATGAAGAGGATAGGATGCTTTATGGGTAATGAAGATGAACTGAAAAAGCTGCATCAGCATGACAGAATAAATTTATTATATTCAAATAGTTATGCTGGAATGTTTATTTCGATGATAGCCTCAGGTGCGCTGGCATTTGGCTTTTTGCAACCCGCAAATCGAACTGAAAAAATATACTGGTGGCTACTGATGAATGCCTTGCTACTGCTAAGGCTCACAGACGCTATAGTCTGGGCGCGTAAAGTGCGGCAAGGCTTGAGGGGCAAAAAAACAGATTTGCTCAGATTTTCGGCCGGAGCTATCAGCACAGCCGTCTTATGGTGTTTCTATTGCCTGTACTTTTATGCTGGTTTTGATTTAAGCGAATTAACCACCAGTATTATCATTGTCTCAGCTATGGCTGGTGGAGCTGTCAATATTTTGTCCGGCGACAAAACAACATCCGTGACCTATTCCATGCTGCTACTTTTGCCATTTTCGGCGTTATTGCTGTCTTCTTCTGAGTATTACCACAATTTGCTTGGCGGTTTGGGAGTGTTTTTTTCATTGGTGATGGTAGTGTCGGCCATCAAATCCGCAGACTTCACGCTGAAATCAATTGAGTTGCGCCATCAGAACAATTTATTGCTGGAGAATATGGAAGAACAAGTGGTGGCCAGAACCAGGCAAATTTACGATTTGTCCAATCTGGACGCTTTAACCCGGTTATTTAACAGAACCGCCTTTTTGTCTCATGTGCGTGAGATCAAACAAAGCTCAATCCGACAAAACAAGGGCTTTTCCATTTTGTTTATCGACTTAGACGGTTTTAAACGAGTCAATGACAATATAGGTCACAGTGTAGGAGATGAAGTTCTGTTACTGACAGCTCAACGCATTAAAGCCTGCTGTAGCGAAGCCATGACATTATGTCGCTGGGGTGGGGACGAATTTCTGGTTTGTGTCCCAAGCAATAATACCGAACTACTGGTGAAGTTATGTGGTCATTTAGTCGAACATATTTCTGATGCGATGGATATCAAAGGACACAGGATCAAAATCAGCGCCACCATAGGTATAGCGCTTTACCCGGACCATAGTAAAGACGAGCAGGAACTGATCCAATTGGCGGATATGGCCATGTACAACCAAAAATCCAGCCTGTCCCAACGCTGGTCCTTTTTCGATGATCAACTCGCCAGCCAAATGAAAAGAGAAAACTTTCTGCGCAGCAGGCTAGATACAGCGCTGGAAAATGAAGAGTTTCGTCTGGTGTTTCATCCTATAGTGCGGGCATCGGATTCCACTGTTGTCGCTTTTGAAGCTTTGTTACGCTGGCAATTGGATGGTGAAAATGTAACTCCGGATGAATTTATCAGCCTGGCAGAACAAACAGGACACATACGGCAGATTGGCTACTGGGTGTTACATAAGTCTTGTCTGGAGAGCAAAAAACTGGCTGAGCTTTATGGAGCTATTTCCGTCTGCGTTAATGTGTCTGTCGTACAGTTTCAGGATCCGGGTTTTGCCATCACTGTCGAAGACATGATTAGGCATTACGCGGTTGATGCCCGTTTCCTTCATATTGAAATTACTGAATCCGTGTTTTCCGGCGATAAAGACAATTTGTTTTTCACCATAAAACACCTGCAAAGCCTTGGTATTAAAGTCTCTATCGATGACTTCGGCACTGGTTATTCGTCCTTGTCTGCTATGCAGGACTTGAATGTGAACATAGTAAAAATCGATAAATCTTTTATCGACAAACTGGATGTGAACGGCATGGCGATTGTTACAGCTGTGATGAGTATCTCCGCCAATATGGGCTACAAAGTAGTAGCAGAAGGAGTAGAAACCGCTGAACAAGCAGAGAAACTGACAAAAGCCGGAGTGCATTTTTTGCAGGGCTACTTGTATGAACGACCTCTGGAAATGCATCAGGTAAACAGCTTTATTCAAAAAAACAGGAGCAGTACGACTTATTCTGCCCCGACTTGACGTGAAAAACTAAAGTCAGATTAAGTCCTAAGGGATCTGCACATTACAATCCGGGCCTGAACCGCCAGGGATCCAGGTCCAACGTGTTTCGTTGCGACAGTTGTAACGCTCTGTGGTGCGCTCTTCCCGGTAAGTATGAACAGCTTCGTTCAGGTAATATCCTTGCTTTTTACCACACTGAGCAAAAGAGATATGGCCTTCCACTGTCTGAGTCACCGTATGGTTTTCATAAGGTAAGCTGATGTAAATACATTGGGTGACAGGTTTTTGTACTATCACAGTGCGTTCGTCACAGACCTCAACCTGAGATTCCGCCCAGTATCCACATTGTTGTTGCGCGACGGCAGCTGTCGCAGTAAAGGCCAACATCACCACTAATTTTTTTAACATCCTGATTCTCCTATTGATGATTTAGTTGCACTTTAAGGTGCAAAAGTTAAATTAACATCAATAAAAAGAAAGTAAACAGTATTTTATTTACAAATTTACCTAAATAAACCATTTCAGGGAGTAATGCCTATGCTGGCCGCAACTATATTGGCCAGTTTAGCGCGCAGGTCCGTGATAGAGCTGCCACTGGTGGGGTGAACTCTGTTGGATAAGATGATGAGATAGGTCTGACTTGCTAAGTCTATCCAGATACTGGTGCCGGTAAAGCCAGTATGACCAAAAGAGCCATGGTGGAATAAATCACCTTTAGCTGCTGAATAAAGAGTATTCATATCCCAACCTAAAGCCCGGCTTTGCTGACCTATAAACACAGGAGTTAATAATCGACGCACTGACAGTGGCGATAGCAGTCTTTGGCCTTTTAATTCGCCCTCGTTTAGCAGCATTTGCGCAAATAAGGCCAAATCATCTGCAGTGCCAAAAACTCCGGCATGGCCAGCTACACCTCCTAAACGCAAGGCTGTTGGATCATGCACCACAGCGTGCAAATAAGGCTGGTTATAGTTTGGTAACAACTTTTGATAATCCGGGTCCCCTTTCAGATGTTCAGTTGGCGCTATTCTGAGCAGATAAGCAGCGTCCTGAGAAGGTTTATCCAGAGGCAAATAACGGCTATCTTTCATCTTTAATGGCTTAAAAATGCGTTGCTCTGCCAATAACTCCAGAGGCTGTTTTGTAATGTGCTCCACCACCAGTCCCAACAAAATAAAGCCTATATCTGAATAGACAAACTGCTGATCCGGCTTGGTTGTTAACTGCAGTTTTGCCAGTTGTTGCGCTAATCCCGTTTTGCCTTGCCAGAATTCGTGCCGATCAAAACCATCAGCTAAGCCAGAGGTATGGCTAAGCAATTGTAAAACAGTGATTTTTTTAACTTCAGCATTGGTGAGCTGATGCAAATACTTGCCAACAGGGTCTGTTAAACGCAATTCGCCCTGCTCGACCAGTTGCATGATTAAGGTTGTTGTTACCAAAGGTTTGGTTAACGAAGCTAAATCAAACACAGTATCTGTTGTTGTCACCGATGCTGCGGGCGAATAAGTTTTAAAGCCAAACGCCTTGCGGTACAGAACCTGTTCGCCACGCCCCACCAATACCACAGCACCTGGTAATTGCTTATCAGCTATCGCCTTTTCAACCAAGGGCGCTATGCGATCATAAGGCTCAGTGGCCAGAGCGGCAAAGCTGACACAATAGATCAGGGAAAATAATATGCATTTAATTTTCATAAGTTTTTTCCCGTTATTTAGCCTGAGTAATTAACCTTGCAGCGAGGCGAGAACGCGCAGTCAACAAAGCTGCGGCGTTAAGTACAAAATCAACCTGCCCAAAGTAATTAGCGTTGCAGCGAGGCGACAAGTGTTCGAGACCCCAGGAGCATAGTAACCTATGTGACTGGGGCGAGAACGCGCAGTCAACAAAGCTGCGGCGTTAAGTACAAAATCAACCTGCCCAAAGTAATTAGCGTTGCAGCGAGACGACAAGTGTTCGAGACCCCAGGAGCATAGTAACCTATGTGACTGGGGCGAGAACGCGCAGTCAACAAAGCTGCGGCGTTAAGTACGAAGGGCAGACTAATCTTCGCTAAAAAGCGCCAATAGATCCTGCGCTTCACCCTGCCAGATATGGCTTTGGCCCAGACTGAAAATCTGGTCAGCCAAACCTTGTTTAAATTGCTGTAACTGCTGCACTTTCTCTTCCACAGTTTTGCTGATAATCAGCTTATACACAAAGACCTGCTTATCCTGGCCTATCCGATAAGCGCGGTCTGTCGCCTGATTTTCCGCAGCCGGATTCCACCATGGGTCATAGTGAATAACTGTATCAGCTGCGGTCAGGTTTAAGCCTGTGCCACCTGCTTTTAAGCTGATTAAAAACACAGAGTTATCACCCTGTTGGAACTCGTCAATTTGTTCCTGCCGTTTTTTCGTCTGGCCTGTCAGCTTACTGTAGCTGATATCCATATACTGCAGTTCTTGTTCTATCAGGCTCAGCATGCTGGAGAACTGGCTGAAGATCAGCACCTTACGGCCTTCTTCGACCATCTCAGGCAAGGTATCGCGCAACCATTGCAATTTAGCATTATTCTGCACCAGCTGTGCCTGTTCTATCGGCAATAAGCGTGCATCACAACAGGCCTGACGTAGTTTTAACAGTGCGTCCAGATACTCGATCTGGCTGGCGGCGACACCTTTACGCAAAAACAATTCCCGTACTTTGGTCTCCATGATTAAACGGATGCTTTCGTACAAGTTGCGCTGATCCGACTCCATATCGAGCAGTTGCAAAATTTCGGTTTTATCCGGTAACTCTGTCGCGACCTGCTTTTTGGTGCGGCGTAACATAAAAGGCGCAATACGCTGACGCAATGCCTGTGCCCTTTCTGCATCG